>CADBND010000022.1 GCA_902795875.1 uncultured Erysipelotrichaceae bacterium | reverse complement strand
TCTGGAACAGATGAACCGTTCATATTGCGAAGGGAACCGCATCATCGCATCATACATCTCTTCCAAGAACTACGCTCAAAACTGGATATCGTCCGGTTACTCGCTGTTCCTGTTGAAGAAAGACCGTTTCCTGAACAATGCCCGCTACCTGTTGGGGCTCAGCTGCGCCATCAACGGAACAGGATTCCTGTTCGATCGGAAACTGATCCCGGAATGGGACTACCATACTCTGACGGAAGACATTGAACTCAGTGTCGATCAGGCCTGTCGCCATCACAGCATCGCCTATTGTGACAAGGCGGTCGTATATGATGAACAGCCCGTCTCACTGAAACAGTCCTTCTATCAGAGGGTCCGCTGGGCGAAGGGTTATCTTCAGGTCATAGGAAAATATACAGCGTCGCTTCTGAAAGGTATCATCGAGGGAGACTTCTCCTGTTACGACATGTTGAACACGATACTGTCTGCCTACGGACTGTCGATTATCTCTGTTGCGACAAAACTCATCACCTTCCTGACCCTGATCTGTCTGGGAAGGGATATCGTTCCTTACACCCGTTCGATCCTGTGGGGCCTCCTCAATGCCTACATGGTCACATACCTGACCGGGCTTCTGACGACAGTCGTCGAATGGAACAGGATCGATGCTTCTTCTTCTCAGAAGATCTTATATACCTTTACCTATCCGCTGTTTCTGGCGACCTATCTTCCGATCGCAATCTATGCGCTCTTCGCGAAGGTGACCTGGGTGCCGATCCGGCATGGCATCAGGAGTTCTCATGAGACCGGCTGTTAAGTTCCTTCTGTGCTTTGCGGTCGCCTGGTTCATCACCAATGGATGGGCTTATGTCTGCGTATTTCTCGGGATGAGATGGAAGATCGTTCCACTGACGGCTATCGCCTCAGCCTATCTGGCATTCCTCTGGCTGCCTTTTACTCCGGAAAAGATCGTGACTCTGTGGATCGCTCACAGACTCAGCAGAATCGTATTTCGTGAAAGATAGTCACAGGGGGACTATTCAATGCCTTTGGGATCTCATTATGATCCCATGTATGTCTTATCGAAGGGATAAGCTTAATTCATCATCTTCCTCAGTTCTGTGAAGACTTCTTCTTTTGTCTTGGATCCGGATCTGATAAAGCCGGGAAGGGAAACGGTTCTGTTTCATGATCAGAGTATCCGCAGGATCCTTTCTTCACAGATGATTCAATCGATATCGGTATATCAAAGCCGGAATCCAATGTGAAAGTTTCTTTTCTGTCAGATATCGGCTGCTTGACATCTTTAGTTTATTCGAATAAACTAAAGATGTGGTTTATTTCAATAAACCAGGAAAGAGGTATGCTATATGATCGATATTGAACTTGGCGCTGTACAGGAACGCTTTGCAGATATTGTCTGGGACAATGAACCGATCGCATCGGGCGATCTTGTAAAGATATGCGAAAAGCAGCTCAACTGGAAAAAACCGACGACCTATACCGTACTTCGCAAACTCTGTGAGAAGGGGCTTTTCAGAAACGAAAACGGTGTGGTCACATCGCTGATCTCCAAAAAGGATTTCTATTCGGCAAAAAGTGAACAGATCATCGAGGATTCTTATGAAGGTTCTCTGCCTGCTTTCGTTGCTGCCTTTATTTCCAGAAAGCAGATCTCTGCTGAAGAAGCGGATGAGATACAGAAGATGATCGATTCGTTCAGGAAAGAAGGATGATCATGGATGCTGTATTTCTCAAAATACTGAATATGTCCATCACGGCAAGCTGGCTGATCCTTGCGGTCATTTTCGCAAGAACTCTTTTGAATAAAGCACCGAGATGGATCATATGTCTGCTCTGGGGACTTGTTGCCATACGCCTTGTATGTCCGTTTTCCTTTGAAAGTGTCTTCAGCCTGATCCCGAGCAGCGAAACGATACCTGCAGATATTGCGATGCAGCACTCGCCTGCCATCGATTCCGGGATCCCGATCGTCAATGAAACGATCAATCCGATGATCACGGAGTCATTTACGCCGGCGGTCACTGACAGCGCAAATCCGCTTCAGATATACATTCCGATCATATCGGTCATCTGGCTTGCAGGGGTTGCGGTCATGCTTGGATATGCACTCATCAGTTATCTGAAGCTGAAGAAAGAAGTATCCGCAAACATTGCCATCAGTGAGAATGTCTTTGCCTGTGATGAAGCAAAAGCACCGTTCATATTGGGTGTATTCAGACCTCAGATCTATGTGCCATCATCCATGCAGGGCGAAACACTTGAGCTTGTGATCCGGCATGAGAATGCGCATTTGAAGCGCTATGATCACCTGTGGAAACCGCTTGGTTATCTGCTGTTATCTGTTTACTGGTTTAACCCGTTATGCTGGATCGCCTATATCCTTTTGTGCCGGGATATTGAGGTGGCTTGCGATGAGAAAGTCATCGCGGATATGAAGAAAGAAGAAGTCGCATCCTATTCGCAAGCACTTTTAGACTGCAGCTTTTCAAGAAAAAAGATCACAGCCTGTCCGCTTGCCTTTGGTGAAGTCGGTGTAAAAGAAAGAGTCAAAAGTATTCTGAATTATAAAAGACCGACGTTCTGGATCATGATGGCAGCAATTGTTGTATGCGTTATTCTTGCAGTATGTCTGATGAGTGATCCGTTCTCAAACAGGAGTCTGTCTGAGAAACTTGGCATCTCTATGGATATGGCAGTTGCACAGCACAACCGTTCTTCTCATTCAGAAGATCATTTCATCGCAACGGATTATGATGTCCTGCTGATCCAAAGATCAGGAAAGAAGACGAGTGTCTATGCCTGGGTGCTCTATGAAGAATACAGTTTTGACGGTAAGGATGTTAAGCTGGAATCCGGCTCTCATATTCCGACAGCGATCACCTTTGCCACTTCCAAC
>CADBND010000021.1 GCA_902795875.1 uncultured Erysipelotrichaceae bacterium | reverse complement strand
GAATATTGCCAGTGGCGTTGCACATGTCCACTCAACATTCAATAATACGATCGTTACGATCACTGATGAAGCCGGAAACGTCATTTCCTGGTCAAGTGCCGGCGCATTAGGTTATAAAGGTTCACGTAAGTCTACTCCGTACGCTGCGCAGCTGGTTTCCGAAGCGGCAGGTAAAACGGCAATGGATCACGGAATGAAGAAGGTAGAAGTCAATGTCAAGGGACCGGGTCCCGGCAGAGAAGCTGCGATCAGAGCACTTGCTACAGCAGGTCTTGAAATTACGGCTATCAATGATGTGACACCTATTCCGCACAACGGTTGCCGTCCGCCAAAGAAGCCTAGAGGCTAAAGCTGAGGAGGAAACTTATGAATAAATTTGAACGTCCTACGATAACTGTCGATTGCGTTAACGAGACCGAAAATTACGGAAAATTCGTGATCTCGCCTCTTGAGAGAGGTTTCGGTACGACGTTAGGCAACGCATTAAGAAGAACTATGCTGTCTTCTCTTCCAGGTGGAGCGGTATATTCTATCAAGATAGACGGAGTCTTCCATGAGTTCTCTTCTATTAAAGGTGTCAGAGAAGACACGACACTGATCGTATTGAACATCAAGAGTCTTATCCTGGATATGGATATTGATGATGACGAGACACATACGCTGCATATTTCCGCAAAAGGTCCTTGCACAGTCACAGCTGATGATATCATCTGCCCGGCCGGTGTAAAGGTGCTCAATCCTGAACTTGAGATCGCACATCTCGATAAGGGTGGAGAACTGGAAATGGAACTGCTTGCGAAAAACGGCAGAGGCTATGTTTCCGCTGATGAAAACAAGGTGCTGAACCAGGGTTCATCACAGGGTATCGGTACGATCTATACGGATGCGATCTACACTCCTGTCGTAAAGGCGAACTATTCTGTGGAACCGACCCGTGTTCTTCAGTCAGCGAATTACGATGAACTGACGATGGAAGTCTGGACAGACGGCTCCATCAGCCCGAAACAGTCGCTTTCTCTGGCAGCGAAGATCCTGGTATCCCATCTGGAACTGCTTACTAATATCGACTCTGAGATCAGCGAGATGGAATCTCTGCTGAAGGATCATACCAATGAGCGTACCGGTCCGAAACCGAATATGTCGATCGATGATCTCGATCTTACTGTCAGATCCTACAACTGTTTAAAGAGAGCAGGTATCTCTACAGTAGAAGAACTGACACAGAAGACGGAAGAAGAGATGAGCAGAGTCAGAAACCTGGGCAAGAAATCCTTGAAAGAAGTCAAGGAAAAACTGCAGGCCATGAACCTGTCATTCAAACACATAGACTAAGGGGGAAATTGAAACATGTGGAATCGTAGATTAGGCCGTACAGCCGACCATAGAGTAGCCCTTCTTAAGAATATGGCGACCGATCTGATCCTCAAAGGTAAGATCGAAACGACTGAAATGAAAGCCAAGGAATTAAGAAGTGTCGTCGACCACCTGATCACTATCGCCAAGAAGGGTGATCTCGCTGCAAGAAGACAGGCTGCTGCTTACCTGAAAAACGTCACGACCAAAGACGGCAAGACGGCTGTTCAGGTGCTGTTCGATGAAGTTGCCCCGAAATACAAAGACAGAACCGGCGGATATACCAGAGTCATCAAGACCGGTATTAGACGCGGTGATGCCGCTCCGATGGCAACGATCGAATTGGTTTAATGATCACAAAGCTCCGAAAGGAGCTTTTTGATATGGAACGAATTGAAGAAATATCCGGATTCTGTTTTAATGGAATCAAAGAGTGGGTACCAATATGAGATACAGGATAATACATGCGTTATTTAAGGAAGCAAAAGACAGATTCTACCGTGTCGTGGCTGTGAGAGAAGATCTCGATCTGGAAAAGGTCGGTATCGTCTTATGTACGGCACTGGGTGCAGAATTTGAACACATGTTCATGATCATCAGCAATGGGAAATGCTATTGCGATGAATCATGGGTCGACGGTCCGATGTATGCGGACATGGCAAAACATCATCTCGATGATCTGGGAGGCCGTTTCGATCTTGTCTATGATACCGGAGAAGACTGGATCTTTTCCTGCGTCGTGAGTGAGAAGGCCATAGAACACGAAGGAAAGGAAGTCTGTTCTCTGATCGACGGAGCAGGACAGGGGATCTGGGAAGACAACAAGGATAGTCTGATGCGCTATTTGAAAGGCGAGATCTCGCCCGATCAGGATGAAGAAGATGAGGAAAGAGGGATTCGCTTCCCCTGGAATAAGAAAATCGAGCGCTTTTCCGATTTTGATACCGATTTCGATCTGGAATATGAGAAGGAAGTTTTCTCCGATCTCGTCGAAGACAATTTCAAAATGTACGAGGAGGGAAAGAAGATGATGAGATCTTCAAATGAAGAAGAGATCGATCCTGAGATCGATGAGGAAGATATCGCGAAAGCCAAAGAAGAATTCGTGGATATGCAGATAAACAATTACTTTCTGATAAGAGATATGCTGGAAGAATTTCATGATAAGTATCCCAAGGAAAGTGAAGAGAAGCTTCTGAAAAGATGCCGAAAAGAGTTACTCATATATGCGGAAGATATGTTTGATGATCTTGAATTCTATATGAGCGGAGCAGAGATCAGCGACGATATTCACTGAGGATAAGGATGATGTATTCAGGATGATCGATAGCCGGTCGTCCTTTTTATAAGAAAAACACCCATACAGGTTATGTATGGGTGTTTTATGAAATGAATGATCAAATCTATTGCGTGACTTTCAAAGCGAGTCCGTCTTTTCCGTAACCGTAATTGTCGCGGTTGACATAGATGACATAGAGCGTCACGAATAAGGCCAGGGCATTTCCGCTTAGGAAGGCGAACCAAATCCCTTTTATGCCGAATAAGAGCGGTAAAAGGATGATCGTCAGGTTGGAGAATACGATCTCCTGCATGATCGTGATAAATGAAGAGGCTTTGAAGTTGCCAAGTGCCGAGAAGGACATCCTGGCGGCAATATTGTAGCCGAAGAACAGGAAGCCGTAGGGACAGATCCTTAATCCGTAAACGATCAGATCCTTGATGTTGGCGGCTGCCTTGCCTGTAAACAGGATAGCGATCGGGTCACATAAGACCAGAAACAGAATGATCGAGAATGCAACCAGCAAACTCGTTGCGATGACGATCTGTTTATAGAGACGCTGCAGTTTGGGAACGTTTCTTTCCCCAAGGGCATAGCTCAGAAGCGGCCCGGTCGCTGAGAATAAGCCAAAGTAACCGGCCATAAAGGTGAAGGAGATGTTGTTGACGATGGTATAGGCAGCCAGATAATTCTCATCACCGAAGTAAAGGATCGCATAATTGGCGATCAGACTGCCAACGCCGACAGATACAGAGGAGAAGAAAGCCGGTAAACCATAACGGCAGCCTTCTTTTAATACAGCGAAGAGATCTTTTGAGGGTCTTGCGAAACCCACTTCACATTTCTTTCCGGAATAGAAAATAAGTGCGATGATGACCTGTATCGCATTGGCGATCAGATTGGCGTATGCTGCTCCGACCATGCCGATACCCTTATGGACGACGAAGAACCAGTCGAAGAGGAGGTTGCTTCCGACGTTCATGATCGTAGAGAACAGTTCCATCTTCGGAGAACCGGCTGAGACATAGAAACGGACCATGACACTGCCCCAGATACTGAGGAACGCGTAATAACAATTGATATTCAGAAAACTTTTTGCGTATGGATAGATCACATCACTGCAGCCCAGAAGTTTCAGGATCTGTTCTTTAAAGACATATTCAAACAGGGATATGAAAAGACCGATGCCTAAGGCAGATAAGATGATGGCAGTGAAGTCGCTGCTGGCTTCTTCATCTTTTTTCTCACCCATCTTTCTGGCGACCGATACGGCACCGCCGCTCAGAAGAGCGGAGATCGCATTGTGCATCATGAAGACAGGGAAGATGATCGAAAAGGCACTTTCTGCAGTCGTTCCGACATAGCGCGTGATGAATAAGCCATCATCGAGCGTATAAAGCAGATTGAAAATGAATTCGTTTGCGATCGCCGGAAGGGCAAATCTTATCAATCCGAACAGCGAATAATCACGGCCGATCGTTTTGGTTTCTTTCTGACTCATAGCGATATTCTAACACAGTCTTCATATAGAAACTATCTTTAGGGAAAAGAATGGATAAAGTGACTTTTTTTGCATTTTCATGACATGCGAAAAATCGTTTTTGGTGAGAAAATACTGATTGAGATCGAAGACGGGGATTCGGAAACCTGTAAAACTGTTCGATCGGAAAAGGAGCCATTAAATTCATGAAATATCGAAAGATCACGATCCGTTTTTTATGTGCGCTGCATTATCCGGAAGTGGAGCTGTATCTGAGGGAAGACCTGAATCTGGTCTATGCAGGATGCATCATGAAGTGCGCGTTGTATCAGGAAGCAAAGGATGATTTTCTTTTCAGCCAGAAAGGAAAGACATTTGTACCGGATGCGCTGTATATGGAAGGAAGGAGCGAACAGAAGAAGATGAGTGGATATGTCGTTTCCGACCTGGGCAAGGAATTTGAATTCGTCTGCGGTGATGCCAGACGTTACCGGTGCCGGATGACGGATGGGGGAGAACGGAAGGTGAAAGATTTCGGTTTTCTCTATGAAGACAAGCTTGATCTGAATGCGTTTCGCGATAAAGCGATCTTCTCGATCGATTCCTATCTGCACATGCAGCACGAATCTTCTTTTGAAATGAATATTCCTTTGGTAGACAGGAAGATTTACTCTCATGGAACCTATGTTTCGATTCCAAGAGGCCGAAAGAAGGCTATGGAAAGGGTTTAATCACAAACTTGATTTCCTGATAATACCCGGCCTTTTGTTTGTTAGAGAGGTTTAAAAAACGTCTGGTCGAAATGAAAATTTTCATAAAAAAGCATGTTCATTTCCAGGAAATAAAAAATGGTTGAAATTTCAATTTTTTTAGATCATTTTAGTTGAACTTTCAACTATATATCATATAATTAGACTTGCAGGTACGATTATGAGCGAGAACAATTATTTGAGTCTTGACTCCTCTGTTTTGTATCGCTGTAATCAGAAACATTTCGATAAACTGTTGGATAAATACGGTATCGGCTATACACAATTGATCCTTCTGACTCAGATCTATGAGAACGAGGGCGTATCGATGAACGAGCTGGCTGTCAGGGGTGTTTTTGATAAGGGAACGATCACAAGATCCATACAAAGACTGGAACAGCTCTCTTATGTACGGATCGAAAACAGTGAAGCCGACAAACGTGCGAAATTACTTTTTACTACTGAGAAAACGCAGGAGATCATGCCTGATCTCTACAGAATGCGTTCGGAGTGGAACTCGTATCTGTCTTCCGAAGTGAATGTGGAAGAACTGGATATCTACAACGCAGTACAGGCAAAACTGGTCGAGAAGGCCAGGGAATATGCCCGCGAGATCGAAAATGACGGTGTTCGCTTCTACGGATTGCAGAAACTGACACTTCTGGATTATCCCGGAAACATGGCATGCACGGTATTCACCGGCGGCTGTAATTTCCGCTGTCCGTTCTGTCACAACCGTTCTCTGGTATTTCTCAACGAGAACGATTCGGAGATCGCCACAGAGGACATCTTCGACTTCTTAAAAGGAAGAAACAAGATCCTGGATGGCGTATGTATCACGGGCGGAGAACCGCTCTTGCATCCGGGTATCCGGGATTTCATCATCCGGGTGAGGGAACTTGGCCTGAAGGTCAAACTTGATACCAACGGTTCCAATTCGGAAATGCTGAAACAGCTGATCGATGAGGGTCTGGTCGATTATGTGGCGATGGATATCAAAAACAGGCCTGAGAAATATGCCGAGACGATCGGCTTGGAGAATTATGACCTGAGCGAGGTCGAAAAAAGTAAAGACCTTCTGCTGGAAGGAAAAGTGGACTATGAATTCCGTACGACGGTAGTGAGGGAATTCCACGAAGTGGAAGACATCGAAGCTCTGGCAAAATGGATCAAAGGGGCAAAACAGCTTTATCTGCAGAACTTCGAGGACCACGGGACTTGTATTCAGAACGGACTTGGTGAGGTCGGGCTGGATACTCTGGAAAAGATGAAGAAAGCTGCTGAACCGTACGTGAACTATATCGAATTAAGGGGAATAAAGGAGTAAAAGTTATGTACCGTGTAGTAAAAAGAGATGGTAAGATCGTTGATTTTGATTTGAGCAAAATCTCAGGCGCGATCACAAAGGCATTTGATGCCTGCAAGAAGGAGTATCATCCGGATGTGATCAACCTCCTGGCTTTGCGTGTCACTTCCGACTTCTCTTCCAAGGTGAAGGACGAGAAGGTCACTGTTGAAGATATTCAGGACTCTGTCGAAAAAACATTGTCCGAAGCCGGATATCCGGATGTCGCAAAGGCTTATATCCTTTACAGAAAGCAAAGAGAAAAGGCCAGAAATATCTCCACGACGATGCTGGACTACAAGAAACTGGTCGATTCCTATGTCAACGCGATCGACTGGCGTGTCAAGGAGAATTCCACTGTCACTTATTCCGTTGGTGGTCTGATCCTTTCCAATTCCGGTGCTGTTACAGCAAACTACTGGCTGTCTGAAGTCTATGACGAAGAGATCGGCAATGCCCATAAGGATGGCGATATGCATATCCATGATCTGAGCATGCTGACAGGATATTGCGCAGGCTGGTCATTGAAACAGCTGATCGAGGAAGGTCTTGGCGGTGTCAATGGCAAGATCACTTCCACTCCGGCCAACCATCTGTCCACTCTGTGTAACCAGATGGTCAACTTCTTGGGCATCATGCAGAACGAATGGGCTGGCGCACAGGCATTCTCTTCCTTCGATACCTATCTGGCACCGTTCGTCAAGATCGACAGTCTTTCCTACAAGGAAGTCAAACAGAACATCCAGTCCTTCATCTATGGTGTCAATACACCTTCCAGATGGGGCACACAGGCACCGTTCACCAACGTAACGCTTGACTGGACCGTTCCGGAAGACCTTGCGGATCAGTACTGCATTGTCGGCGGCAGAACGCTCGACTTCAAGTACAAAGACTGCAAGAAGGAAATGGATATGGTTAATAAGGCCTTTATCGAGGTCATGATCGAAGGCGATGCCAACGGACGCGGTTTCCAGTATCCGATCCCGACTTATTCGATCACGAAAGATTTTGACTGGTCTGAGACCGAGAATAACAGGCTGCTGTTTGAAATGACAGCTAAATACGGTACGCCTTACTTCTCCAACTACGTCAACTCTGACATGAAGCCTTCGGATATCCGTTCGATGTGCTGCCGTCTGAGACTCGACTTGAGAGAATTAAGGAAGAAATCCGGTGGCTTCTTCGGATCTGGCGAATCGACGGGTTCTGTCGGTGTCGTCACACTGAATCTGCCGAGATTGGCTTATCTTGCCAGAGACAAGGAAGACTTCTACAAGCGTCTTGACAATCTGATGGATATCGCTGCCAGATCGCTCCATGTGAAGAGGGAAGTCATCACCAAACTTCTCGACAACGGTCTGTATCCGTACACAAAGAGATACCTGGGTACTTTCAACAACCACTTCTCAACGATCGGTCTTGTCGGTATGAATGAGGCTTGCCTCAATGCCAACTGGCTGAGAAAGGATCTGACTGATCCTGTCGCACAGGAATTTGCGATCGAAGTGCTCAACTATATGCGTAAGAGACTGGTCACCTATCAGGAGATGTATCATGATCTCTACAACCTGGAAGCGACTCCGGCTGAATCCACTGCATACAGACTTGCGAAGCACGATAAGGAGAAATATCCGGATATCATCACAGCAGCTAAGGAAGGGGAAACACCTTATTACACGAACTCTTCACATCTGCCTGTCGGTTATACGGAAGATATCTTCACAGCTCTGGATATTCAGGACCGGTTACAGACGCTTTACACTTCCGGTACTGTCTTCCATTGCTTCTTAGGTGAAAAACTTCCTGACTGGAAGGCTGCCGCGAATCTCGTAAAGAAGATCTCCGACAACTACAAACTGCCTTATTACACGATGTCTCCGACTTACTCGATCTGTCCGGAACACGGCTACATCATGGGTGAAGCATATACCTGCCCGAAGTGCGGCAAGAAGACGGAAGTCTGGTCGAGGATCACCGGTTACTACCGTCCGGTACAGAACTGGAACGATGGAAAGGTACAGGAATTCAAACACCGTAAGGAATACAATCTGGAATCTTCCGTCATGAAG
>CADBND010000020.1 GCA_902795875.1 uncultured Erysipelotrichaceae bacterium | reverse complement strand
GGAATGCGGTCGAACTGCTGGAGATGCTTAGGGAAAAGGGAAAGAAGGTCTGTCTTCTGTCCAATGCCCAGAAGATCTTTACGATGAAGGAACTGCGGGATCTGAAGATCGAAGATCTTTTCGATGATATCTTTATCTCTTCCGATGTCGGGTTCAAGAAGCCGGACAGCGTATTCTACAGGGCTTTACTTGATAAATACGGCTATGATCCAAAGGATTGTCTGATGATCGGAAACGATCCTATCTGCGATGTGGAAGGTGCTTTGAAGGCCGGTATGGATGCGTATTTCATGGAAAGCGGGCTTTCGCCAAAGGGGATAGGATGCGCTGATGCGACCTATTGCCAGAAGGGGATGGATCTGAAAAGGCTGCTTCGAAAGATCAAGTCGAGTCTGAATGATGAGGAAAATGTATATAATAAAGAAAAAAAGAGGTAACGCTGATGAAACAATATCTTGATCTGTGTCGGGAAGTTCTGGAACACGGCGAAAAAAGAGGAGACAGGACCGGTACGGGTACGATCTCCAAATTCGGTTATCAGATGCGGGTGAATCTGGAAGACGGTTTTCCGCTTTTGACGACCAAGAAGGTGTTCTACAGAGGGATCTTTGAGGAACTGTTCTGGTTTCTGAAGGGAGAGACGAATATCCGTCCTTTGGCTTTGAAGAATGTCAAGATCTGGAATGACTGGCCTTATGCGAAATATAAGAAGTCTGAGGAATATCAGGGTGAAAGCATGGAGGAGTTCATCAGGAAGATCTGCGAGGATGAAGCTTTTGCGGATAAATGGGGAGATCTGGGTCCGGTCTATGGCAAGCAGTGGAGAGACTTCGGCGGTGTCGATCAGATCAGCCAGCTGATCGAGAATCTGAAAAACGATCCCTATTCCAGAAGACATCTGGTGGTAGCTTATAATCCGGGCGAAGTGGATAAGATGGCTTTGCCTCCCTGTCATGCGTTTTTCCAGTTCTATGTTTCGGCCGATAAGAAGAAACTGTCCTGCCAGCTCTATCAGCGTTCCGCGGATCTGTTTCTGGGTGTTCCGTTCAATATCGCATCCTATGCGCTGCTGCTGGCGATGGTGGCGCAGGTGTGCGGCTATGAGCCTTATGAGTTCATTCATACTTTCGGTGATGCGCATATCTATCTCGATCATATCGAGCAGATCAAGGAACAGCTTTCAAGGCAGCCGAGGCCGCTTCCTAAGCTGTGGCTGAATCCGGAGATCAAAAACATCTTTGATTTCACGATCGATGATGTCAAGGTACTAGATTATGATCCCTGGCCGGCAATAAAAGGAAAGGTGTCCGTATAATGATCAGTTTTTCGGTAGCGTTCGATCCCAATAAGGGGATTGGGATCAGGGGAGCCCTTCCCTGGCATCTCAAGGATGAGTTGAAGATATTCAAGCGCAATACTTTATATAAGGATATCGTCATGGGTCAGACGACTTATGACGGTCTTCCCAGGAAACTGGTGGACCGTTATATCACGGTTGCTTCGATCGATCCGGATTATCATCCGGAGGATGTGACTGTGATCCATGATTTGCAGGCTTTTTTAGAGGAACACGAATACGACGAAAAGGAGTATATCATCTGTGGCGGTGCGTCGATCTTCCGCCAGGCTTATCCTTATGCGCGAAAGGCATATGTCTCTTTCGTGAAGGAAGAGTATGAGGTCGATACGTGGTTCGACAATTTCGATATGGATGACTGGGATGTGGTCGTGGAAGAGGATCATCCGGATTTCATCTATCGTGAGTTGTCCAGAAGACCCTGTCCCGAATGTGAAGGATGATCGCCTTAGGGCGGTCTTTTTTATTTATGGGAAGACCTGAAATGATATAATGTTGTTGTCTGGAGAAGATGATGAACAGAAAAGACAATTTCGTTAGTAAGATCGCCCGTTTTATGCGGGGCAGGAATGGTATGGATCAGATGGCAAAGGACTTTTATGTGGTCTCTGTGGTCCTTCTGATCGCAAATCTTTTTCTGAAAAGCGGTCTTATCCATCTGCTTGCGCTGTTATGTATCGGCTACAGTCTCTTTCGTTTTCTTTCCAGATCGGTCAATAAGCGGATGATCGAGAACCGCAAATACATGGTCGTTCGCAATCAGGTCTTCAATTCATTCCGTTTTGCGAAGCGCAAATGGGTAGACCGGAAGGATTACCGTTACTATACATGTAAGAAATGCGGGCAGAAGGTCCGGGTCCCGACTGGCAAGGGGGAGATCGAGATCACCTGTCCCAGATGCGGGGACCATTTTACCAAACGAACATAATTATATATAAGTGTCAGCGAGGAGGACAGAGAATGACAGAAGTCAAAGCAGGGAAAAACGGCAACATCTATGTACCTTATGAGGAGAGGACGGGGAATGAATCCATCGTCTATTTCACAAGAGAGATCTCTCCCGCGGGTATCCGTAAAGCTTATGAGAAGGTGAATCAGCACATCTGCGGAAAAGTAGCGATCAAGCTGCATACCGGAGAGAAGAACGGCCCTAACTTTACACCGGCTTCCTGGGTGAAGGAGGTCATGGAGACAAGTCCTACATTGAAGGATGCGTCGATCATCGAGACCAACACCTACTATGTCGGTGACAGGGATACGACAGAGAAGCACCGTGAGACTTTAAAGGTCAATGGCTGGACATTCTGTCCGGTCGATATCACGGATGCGGAAGGAACGGCAGATCTGCCGGTAGAAGGCGGCAAGTGGTTCGATCATATGACCGTAGGTAAGAGCATGCTGGAATACGATTCGATGTTTACCCTGACGCATTTCAAGGGGCATGCGATGGGCGGTTTCGGCGGTTCCAACAAGAATATCGGTATCGGCTGTGCCGATGGCAAGATCGGCAAGAAGATGATCCATTCCAGAGAGGGTGAAGGACAGTGGTCTGTCGCAGAAGAAGAACTGATGGAGAAGATCTCCGAGTCCACCAAGGCGACGATCGATCATTTCGGCAAACATGTCACTTATGTCAATGTCATGCGGAATATGTCGGTATCCTGCGACTGCGAGGGCGTTGCGGCGGCTCCGGTCGTCACACCGAATGTCGGTATCCTGGCTTCGACGGATATCTGTGCACTTGATACGGCTTGTGTCGATCTGGTCCATGCGATGACGGAAGAACAGAACCATGATCTCTGGGAGAGGATGCAGTCAAGACACGGTTTCCGTCAGCTGACTTATATGAAGGAACTGGGCATGGGCAATGACCGCTACATCCTGATCGATCTGGATAATGGCGAAGTGCGCATCACTCCGAAAGAGGCAGTGAAGGATGTCAAGCCGTTCAAACGCATCGAATTATAAGAATCTGATCTGCGCATATTGCATTGAGAGGGCTTATTTGATGAGATCGGCTTGCTGAGCCGATCTTTCTAAAGGAATGAATATGAAAAGAGTATTGATCATTGGCGGAACGGGGACGATCTCGACTCCGATCACGAAGGCATTGGCTGAAGATGAGGATGTAGAACTCTATATCCTGAACCGGGGAAAACGGAAGGATGATCTTCCTGAAAGCGTTCATCGTCTCATTGCGGATATCCGCAATGATGTCGGTCATGTGAAGGAAGTGGTCAAAGACCTGCATTTTGACAGTGTCATCGATTTCCTCATCATGAATGAAAAGGATGCTTACGAGGCATACGATATCTTCAAGGGAAAGACGGAACAGTTCATTTTTATCTCTACGGTCTGTGTCTTGGATCATTCTCTGTCCTGCAATGTGGATGAGAGTATGGCATATGGAAACCGGTATTATCAGTACGGCAGAGATAAGGAAGCTTGCGAGAAGTTCTTTCTTGACAAATATGAAAAAGAAGGTTTCCCGGTCACGATCGTGCGGCCTTCACAGACTTATTCCGATTCCCGTTATCCGCTTTCCGTAAAGGGCAAGAACTATTGGGGCGTCGCTTCGCGGATGTTGAAGGGGAAGAAAGTCATCGTACACGGTGACGGACAGGGCGTCTGGGCTTGTACACATGCGAAGGATTTCAAGAAGCTCTTCCTGCCGCTTGTATGCAATAAGGAGACGATCGCAGAGATCTATCAGGTCATGGATAAGAGGTCTTATACCTGGGATATGATCTATGAGGCTCTGGCAGATGCGCTGGGTGTCGAATACAGACCCTGTTATATCTCCCAATACCTTCTGGATGGATCGAAGACGTATGATCTGAAGTCTTCCTTGCATGGGGACAAACATTTCTCATGTATCTACGACACGTCAAAGATCAGGAAGCTCGCCGGAGATCCTGAACTGGATATCGATATCCGAAAAGGTGCACAACTGTATGTGGAATACATGGATGCCCATCCGGAAGAAAAGGTGGAGGATGAGGCTTTCGATAAGTGGTGCGACGAGACGATCGAAAAATACGAGAGTCTGGCGGAACAGTTTGTTGAAATGCTGTGAGAAAAAGTTGAGTTAGCAGTAAATAACTGATATATTTTCAATAGAAAAGAGGTATTTTTAATGTTTGATTATTCAGGAAAAGTTGTTGCGATCACAGGTGCTTCTTCCGGTCTGGGAAAGCAGATGGCAGAAGGTTTTGCGAAACAGGGTGCCGATCTGGTTCTGATGGCAAGAAGAGTCGAAAGACTTGAGGCAAGTGCGAAAGAATGGTCCGAACAATACGGGGTCGATGTCTTGCCGGTAGCTTGTGATGTTACCAGTGCCGATTCGATCAAGGCAGCTGTGGATGCAGTCAAGCAACATTTCGGTCATTGTGAAGTCATCGTCAATGATGCCGGTGGAGAAAAGGGTACCGGTACACCGTTAGTCGATTATAAGAGAGAAGACTGGGATTTCACTTTGAATCTCGATCTGACTTCTGTTTTTGCGGTCACACAGGCTTTTGTCAACATGATGAAAGAGGCTATGGGTGAGGGCAAGCAGACCTATGGTCGTGTCATCAACATCGCTTCCATTTACGGTCTGGTCGGCAGTACGGCGATCCCGACGATCGCTTATCATACGACCAAGGGTGCCGTTGTCAACTTCTCCAGAGGGGCTGCTGCGGAACTGGCTACTTCCAATATCACAGTCAACACGATCTGTCCGGGTTATTTCTATACAGAGCTGACGACACAGACTCTGGATTCCGATTATTTCCAGCAGTTTGCGAATCAGTCCGTCCCGATGAAGCGTTATGGCAAGCCGGGAGAATTAAATTCCGTTGCGATCTTCCTGGGTGCGGAAGAGTCCAGCTATGTGACTGGCCAGGCGATCGCTGTCGATGGCGGTTATACCTGTGTATAATTAAGATGGTCCTGCGGGACCATTCCATTTATTTAAGGAAGGTTCGGTAATGCATAAGATCATTAGTAAAAAGGCTTTGAACCCGACGGTCACACAGATGGAGATCTATGCTCCGCTGGTAGCCAGAAAGGCCAGACCTGGTCAGTTCATTATTTTGCGGGTAGACGAAGAGGGAGAGCGCATCCCTTTGACGATCGCCGGTTCCGATAAGGAAAAGGGCACGGTCAAGATCATCTTCCAGATCGTCGGAGCAACTACGGAAACACTGAATCATAAAGAAGAAGGCGAATATCTTCAGGATTTCGTCGGTCCTTTGGGCGTTGCGACGAATACCGAAGGCAAAAAGAAGGTCTGCATCGTCGGTGGCGGTGTCGGTTGTGCGATCGCGATGCCGGTAGCGCAGGAGTTCCATAAACTGGGTGCCGATGTCACTTCGATCATCGGTTTCCGTAACAAGGATATCGTCATCCTTGAAGAGGAATTCAAGGCTTGTTCAGACCGTTTGTTCGTCATGACGGATGACGGTTCCTATGGCAGACATGGGAATGTAACGGTACCTTTGAAGGAGATGTTAGAAAGCGGAGAAACTTTCGATGAGATCATCACGATCGGTCCGCTGATCATGATGAAGTTCGTCGTTCTGGCTGCCAAGCCTTACGGTGTACCGGTCACTGTTTCGATGAATCCGATCATGATCGATGGAACAGGCATGTGCGGCGGTTGTCGTCTGAGCTTGGTGGAGGATGGCAAGCGTGTGACGAAGTTTGCCTGTGTTGACGGTCCGGATTTCAACGGATATGAAGTGGATTTTGATGAGGCGATGTCCAGAAACCGTATGTATACGGATTTTGAAAGACATGCCTACGAAAAGGCCTGCAATCTGTTCAAGAAGGAGGAAGCGTAGATATGGCGATCGTTCCAAACAAAAACCCGATGCCTTCACAGGCACCGGAAGTGAGGGCACACAATTTCGATGAAGTCGCCCTGGGATACAGCGAAGAAACGGCGATCAATGAGGCGAACCGTTGTCTGAACTGCAAGAACCAGCCTTGTGTTTCGGGCTGTCCGGTCAATATCCACATCCCCGAATTCATCGCGCAGGTCAAGGAGGGAAACTTCGAAGAAGCATATAAGATCATTTCCATGACTTCTTCTTTGCCGGCGGTATGCGGAAGAGTCTGTCCGCAGGAGAGCCAGTGTGAATCAAAATGTACATTAGGCATCCGTTTTGAGCCGGTCGGTATCGGCCGTCTAGAGCGTTTCGTTGCCGACTATCATAATGCGAACGTTTCCGCTAAACCGGAAGTTCCTGCAAGTAACGGCCATAAGGTTGCGGTCGTCGGTTCCGGTCCTTCGGGACTCACCTGTGCAGGTGATCTGGCAAAGAAGGGCTATAAAGTTTCTGTTTTTGAGGCTTTACATACGGCGGGCGGTGTACTTGTCTACGGTATTCCGGAATTCAGATTGCCAAAGCGTATCGTTGCCAAGGAGGTCGATACATTGAAGGATCTGGGTGTCGATGTTGAGACCAATGTCGTTATCGGTAAGACTTTGACGGTCGATGAACTGTTTGAAGACGGCTATGAGGCAGTCTTTATCGGTTCCGGTGCGGGTCTGCCGCGTTTCATGAACATTCCGGGTGAGGCATACAAGGGCGTCTATTCCGCCAATGAATTCCTGACCCGGTCCAACCTGATGAAAGCCTATCAGGAGAACCCTCATACGCCCATCATGAAGGGAGGAAGGGTGGCCGTGGTGGGCGGCGGCAACGTGGCAATGGATGCCGCCCGCACGGCACTGCGCCTTGGGGCGGATCATGTCTACATCGTCTATCGCCGCAGCGAG
>CADBND010000019.1 GCA_902795875.1 uncultured Erysipelotrichaceae bacterium | reverse complement strand
TCTGATCATAGAAAGCCATGACCGGCGCACCTTTCGGCGTTACGATCGTCAATGTGCTCAGATCGACTTCCTTCGTTTCTTCAGGAACAGTTTCATCCTGCTTAGGAGCGGAACATCCGCAAAGCAGAAGCAATACAAATAAAAGTGATAATAATTTCTTCATTTCTTTTTACCTTCCATGTGGAATTATATATAATAAACCTGGGAAAATATGTGATTTGGATCACGTTATGAACGATATATTCGAAACCATAGAAGACAAGAAAGATCTGTATACGATCATCACTTTAAAAAAAGAACAAGTCCTCTTCCACGAAGGGGATCTTTGCAAAGAGATAGGCATCATCCTGCAGGGACAGATCGCCATCATATCCTACATGGAAGACGGAAGACAGATCATTTTCAACCGCTTGAACAAATCAGGGATATTCGGAAACAATCTTCTGTTTTCTTCAGAACCCTACTACAAAGGAAATATCATTGCAACGCTTGATTCCCGCATCGCCCTGATAAAGAAGGAAGATCTTCTGAAACTTCTTGAAAACGACAGCACCTTCATGCTGGAATACCTCAGGATCCTCTCAGACCAGGGCAAACAGCTCAATTTCAAGATCCGATTGCTATCCCTCGATCTGGCAAGAGACCGATTCTATCACTATATGCACGACCATAAGAACCACATCGTCATCGGATCTATCTCCGAACTGGCTTCCGAACTCTTTCTGAGCAGGGAGACGCTGTCCCGTCTTCTGAACAGTCTGATACGGGAAAAGCGCATTATAAAAGACGGAAAACACATCACATTGTTATAATAGATAAAAAGAGGATATCCATATGTATTCATTTGCGAACGATTATTCCGAAGGTGCCTGTGAGAAGGTTCTCAGCGCACTGAACCAGACCAACTACACGCAAAGTGCAGGCTATGGTGTTGACCATTTCTGTGAACAGGCAGCAAAAGTTATCAGGAAAAGACTCGAACACGAAGATGTCGACATTCATTTCATCACCGGTGGAACTCCATGCAATGTGCTTGCCATTTCCACCTTGAAAGCGCATGAAGCGGTGATCTGCGTGGAATCGGGACATATCAATACGCATGAGACCGGAGCGGTCGAAGCGACCGGTCACAAGATCCTCACCGTCAAAGGCAAAAACGGAAAGATCACCCCGGAAGAGATCGTCAATATCGTCAAAAGCCATGGCGATGAACATATGGTGAAACCGAAGATGGTCTTCCTGTCTGACGCTACGGAACTGGGAACCATCTATCTGAAAGATGAACTTCAAAGCATCTATAATACCTGCAAGGAACTTGGTCTCTATCTCTATCTCGACGGCGCAAGACTGGGCAATGCCCTCGTAGCGACCGGAAACGACCTGACACTCAAGGATATCTGCGATCTGACAGACATATTCTATATCGGCGGGACCAAGAACGGTGCATTGCTTGGGGAAGCGATGGTCATCAAAAACGACGACCTAAAACCCGATTTCCGTTATCTGATCAAACAGCACTGTTCAATGCTGGCGAAAGGACGTGTGATCGGTGTACAGATGAAAGCTCTTCTGGAAGATAAGACCTATTTCGATAACGCCCGCAACGCCAACATCATGGCGCAGGCATTAAAATACATCTTTTCCCAGTTTGGGATCAAGATGTATATCGATTCTCCAACCAATCAGATCTTCCCGATACTGGAAAATACGCTTCTTGAGAAGATCAAGTCCAACTACATTGTTACCGAATGGGCACCCTATGATGAAAGACATACGGTAACCCGCTTCGTCTGTTCCTGGGCGACAAAGAAAAGCGACATTCAGGACTTCTACAACGACCTGGTCGCCTACACCAATTGAAAATAGGATCCTAAGATCCTATTTTAATTTGAAACCTATGCTTCCTCCCCCGTTTTTGTAGGAGACATCGATCATTGCGCCGTTGATCAGCGTCATGTATGGTTCGGTATGACCGATATCCATCTCACAGATATGCGGGATCTTCCCCAAAGCCTTATCAGCAGCCTTTATATAATCCAGTTTCTTATCCTCCACATTCGGGAAACAGATCCTGCCAATCAATACGCCCTTACAATAGCGGAACCAGCCGGCATTTTTGAACTGCAACAACGTCAGATAGAAATTGTAGGAAGACATGGAGAAGACATCAAAGTACCAGACGATCCCCTCTTCCTTATGTCTTTCGATAAATTCAGATGTATGGTCAAGATCAGTACCGATCAGTTTTTCAATGCATTCGACGCAGCCACCGATCAGTCTCCCCTGAATATGAAGCTGCTCTTCTTTACAGATCCATTTCACAGGATGATAGACCTTGTTTTCATTGATCATATCCAGGAATGTGCGATATCTCCCATAGGATCTTTGTCTGACGATATCGCCCTGCAGATATTTCAGAAACGTTTCCTGCGGACGGTATTTCTCATAGCGG
>CADBND010000018.1 GCA_902795875.1 uncultured Erysipelotrichaceae bacterium | reverse complement strand
GAGATCATCAATTACGAATTGCAGATGGCGGACATCGCCAGTTGCGAGAACCGTATCGCCAAGGTGGAAAAGAAGGCGCTCAACTCCAAAGAAAAGGAAGCTGTCTTTGAATACAATCTTCTCAAGAAGATCAAGGATGCTTTGGACAGATCCCTCAATATCCGTTCGCTCTCCTTCAACAAAGAAGAAAAAGAATATTTGAAGCAGTTCCATTTCCTGACAGCCAAACCGGTCATCTATGTATGCAACATCCGGGAAGAAGACATCAACGATCCCGACAGTGTTCCGTTTTATGTGGCAGTGAAGCAACTGGCTGAGAAGGAAGGCTCCGAGGTCGTAGCGATCTCCGCAAAGCTCGAAGAGGAGCTTTCCGATCTTCCCAAGGAAGAGAAAGAGGAATTCCTCAAGGAGCTTGAGATCGAAAGAAGCGGTCTGGATGAACTGATCGTCAAGGCTTATAGAACGCTTGGCTTGGAAACATTCTTCACTGTCGGCAAGGATGAATGCCGCGGATGGACGTTCAAATCGGGCTATACTGCTCCGCAATGTGCAGGTATCATCCATACCGATTTCGAAAAAGGCTTCATCAAGGCGGAAGTATATTCCTATGAGGACATCATGGAATATAAGAGCGAGGCCAAACTCAAGGAAGCAGGAAAGATCAGACTTGAGGGTAGGGACTATCAGCCTAAAGATGGAGATATCATGTTTTTCCGTTTCAATAACTGATCCTATGGAGATGCATGTTCCATTAAATAAAAGATATCTGATCGCAGTTTCAGGAGGGCCGGATTCAATGGCCCTTTTAGATATGGTACATAAGTCCGGTGCCTATCTGGAAGCGGCACATGTCAACTATCACAAAAGGGACAGTGCTAAGCGTGACGAGAAGATCGTGCGGTCCTATTGCCGAAAGAACGGCATCCGATTTCATCTGTACGATTACGACGGTATGGAACAGAAAGGGAATTTTCAGGCAGCTGCCAGAAATGCCCGCTATGATTTTTTCAAAAGGGTATGTGATAAAAACAGACTTGACGAAGTCCTGGTCGCACACCAGATGGACGATCTGATCGAAACATATCTGATGCAGAAGGAAAAGGGGATCGGTGTCTCCTATTTTGGTTTAAAGGAAAGGAACCTTATCAACGGCGTTTCTGTTTATCGTCCTTTATTGGGATATACGAAGAAGCAGTTGCTTTCCTATTGCGAAAAAGAAAACGTTCCTTATGGGATCGATGAGTCCAATTTGCAAGACCATTACAGGCGAAACCGCATCCGGCATCAACAGGTCGACAAAATGAGCGAGTCTGAAAAAAAGAGGCTCGTAAAGAAGATCGAAACGCTTAATGCCGATCAGGAAGAAAGACTTCGCAGAGCTCGCGAATGCATCAGCAAAGGAGACTTTACAGTCTCACAATTCAAGAGGATCCCATATCTCAAGGCCTTCTTGCATGAGAACTTTCCCAATAAGTCCGACGCTCATCTGGATGAGATGATCCGACAGCTTCAGGTTTCCCAAAACTGCCTGTTTGAAGGCAAACAGATCTGTATCTGCAAGGAATACGGACGTATCACCGTCTTTTCCAAGCCGCAGCCGTATGCGTATTCATTCAAGACGTTAAGATCTTTGAAGGGATTTGCATGCAAGGAATTCTCCATTGCCGAAAAAGGCGAGAAGATTCAAGGCGTCTGCATCTCTAAAAACGACTTGCCTTTGATCATCCGGAACGGGAGAAAAGAAGACAGGATCAAATTGCGCTACGGACATAAAAAGCTGAATCGTTTCTTTATCGATCGCAAAATGTCCTGTTACGATCGGATGACTTGCCCTGTCATCGAGAATGGAAAAGGGAATGTGATCTTTGTTTCCGGGATCGGCTGTGATACGGATCATTATTGCGAAAAACCCAATATCTTTATGATAAAATTATAAATTGTACGGAGGACTTTACGATGCTGGCAGATAATGTTGAGAAAGTACTGATCACACAAGAGGAGATCATCTCCCGTTGCGAAGAACTGGGAAAGCAGATCTCAAATGATTATGCGGATGAATGTCCGGTGATCATCGGTCTTCTGAAAGGCTCGATCCCATTTATGGCGGAATTGATAAAACATATCGATATCGATTGCGAGATTGAATTCATGGCTGTATCAAGCTACTCCGGTACAGAATCAATGGGTGATGTCAAGATCGTTAAGGATCTCGATCGTTCGATCAAGGATATGCCGGTGCTGATCGTTGAAGATATCGTGGATACCGGTAAGACTCTTGAAAAGGTCAAGGAACTACTGTATTCAAAAGGTGCCAGATCCGTTAAGGTCGTATCCCTTTTGGACAAACCGGACCGCAGGATCGTCGACATCGAAGCTGAATATGTCGGTTTCAAGATCCCGAATGAGTTTGTGATCGGCTTCGGTCTGGATTTCAATCAGAAATATCGTAATCTTCCTTATGTGGGCGTATTGAAAGAGGAGTGCTATAAATAGTAAATGAATAATAACAACAAAAGACCGATAGTAAACTTCATACCATATATTTTCGTCTCGCTGTTCTTACTGATGATGGCTTTTTCCAATCCGTCAAGGACAGCGACGACGACTTTGAATTATCGTGAATTCAATGAACTGATCTCCAGCGGAAAAGTTTCTTCTGCGAAGGTCTCGATCGACTACAACACGATGAACGTGACCGGCACGTTTGAGGAAAACGGCAGTACGCATCAGTTTACGGCAGTCATCCCGAATACCGAAAAGGCCAGCGATGAACTGATCGATGAGCTGAAGAAGATCGACAATGTCACATTTATCGATGCCAATGCTTCTAATTATCTGCTGGAACTGGTCTCTTCGATCGTTCCTTTGATTCTGTTTGTTGTGGCAGGCGTTTTCATCATGAACAGAATGGGAGCGATGAACTCCAACAAGCAGGCGTTTGATTTCTCGAAATCAAGAGCCCGTCTGGAAGATGACATCAAGGTTCGCTTCGATGATGTTGCCGGCTGCGATGAAGAGAAGGAAGAAATGGAAGAGATCATCGAGTATCTCAAGAATCCCAAGAAGTTTGCGAAAATGGGTGCCAGGATACCAAAAGGTATCATCATGGTCGGTCCTCCGGGTACTGGTAAGACATTGCTTGCCAAGGCGGTCGCCGGCGAAGCAAACGTACCGTTTTATTCCATTTCCGGTTCCGACTTTGTTGAAATGTTCGTAGGTGTCGGTGCCAGCCGTGTCAGAGACATGTTTGCCAAGGCAAAAAAGACAGCTCCCTGTATGATATTCATCGATGAGATCGACGCAGTAGGCAGACAGCGTGGAGCAGGCCTTGGCGGCGGACACGATGAAAGAGAACAGACATTGAACCAACTGTTGGTTGAACTCGATGGTATGGCTGATAATGCCGGTGTCATCGTCATCGCCGCAACCAACAGACCGGATGTCCTTGATTCCGCATTGCTTCGTCCAGGCAGATTCGACCGTCAGATCACTGTCTCTTTACCTGATCTGAAAGGCCGTGAGGCGATCTTAAAAGTCCACGCAAGAAACAAGAAGATCTCTGAGTCGGTCAATCTGGGCAATCTGGCGAAACGTACACCTGGATTCTCAGGTGCCGATCTGGAAAACGTCCTCAATGAGGCTGCCATCCTTGCGGTCAGAGAAAACAAGGACATGATCGATACGGAGCAGATCGATGAGGCAATCGACCGAGTCATGATGGGTCCTGCCAAGAAGTCAAGAACCTATGACGAATATACAAAGAAACTTGTCGCTTATCATGAGGCGGGCCATGCGATCGTCGGTCTCAATCTTCCCGACGGTGCGGTCGTTCAGAAAGTGACGATCATCCCGCGTGGGAATGCCGGAGGCTACAATCTGATCACGCCGCGTAAGGAAAAGATCCTCAATTCCCGCAAGGAACTGATGGATACGATCACTTCCTACATGGGCGGCAGAGCTGCCGAGGAGATCTTCTTCGGCGACATCACGACCGGCGCTTCGAGCGATATCCAGCAGTCTACCAGGATTGCCAAGGATATGGTCACCACCTATGGCATGTCCGATCTGGGACCGATACAGTACAATTCCGGAAACGATTCCGTATTCCTGGGCAGAGACTATAATTCTCCATCCAATGCTTCTTCGCAAGTCGCTTACGAGATCGATACGGAAGTCCGTAAGATCATCGAACACTGTCATCAGGAAGCGATCAGGATCATCAAAGAAAACCGTGATGATCTGATCATGATCGCTGAGACTCTTATCGAAAAGGAAACACTGACAGCTGAAGAGATCGAAGATCTTCTGAAGAATAAGAAAGACGGTCTTATGAAAGAGGAAACTGAAAAGCTTCCGGAAAGAAAGATCGTGAAAAAAGTCGCGGTGAAAAAGGTGCAGGAAGAAACTGTTTCATCAGAGAAGAAAAAAGAAACGGCTGCCAGGAAGACCGTAAGGAAGTCCTCGTCGGCAAAGAAGAGTGATTCAAAAGCTTCCACAGAAAAGAATAAAGCAAAGAAGACGACTGAAAAATAGTCGTTTTCTTTTGTATAATGGGGACATGGAAAATAACGTACTGATCGCGACCGCATTGTCCGGACATGCGCGCATATATCTTTTTGATTCGAAAAAAGTTGTCGAAGAAGCCAGAAAGCTTCATGATCTGTGGCCTACATCCTGCGCTGCCTTGGGTAGGACCTTATCTGTTACTGCTTTGATGGGCTTGATGCAGAAGGAAGAAAATGAATTGGTCACTGTTACGATCAACGGCTCCGGCCCGCTCGGAACGATCCTTTGCACTGCCGACAGTTCCGGAAAGGTCAAAGGTTTCTGTGGTGATCCTCATATCTATCAGACTTATGAAGGAACACATAAACTGGCAGTAGGTCTTGCGGTGGGAACGGACGGATATCTGAAGGTCACGAAGAATCTGAAACTGAAACAGAATTATACTTCACAAGTCCATTTACAAAGCGGGGAGATCGGCGATGATTTCGCTTATTATTTCTCCATTTCCGAACAGATACCGACGATCGTATCGGTCGGTGTCCTGGTGGATAAGGATCTGACGGTCGCTTCTGCCGGAGCGATGATCATCGAACTGCTTCCGGACCACAAAGAAGAAGATATCGTCTATCTCGAAGGATTGAAACTGACGCCTATTTCTTCGGTCCTTCTTGAAGATAAAAGCCTGGAACACTATCTTCATAAGCTTTTTCCCGATGCACAGATACTTGAAGAAAGAAAGGTCGAATACCATTGCGACTGCAGCAAGGAGAGGTTCATGCAGAAGATGCTGACACTTCCGAAAAAAGACCTCGAAGAGATCGCAAAAGAAGATGATCTCGAGATCCGTTGCGAGTTCTGTGACAAGGTCTATCACTTCGACAAAAACGATATTGCACGACTGATGGAAAATGTTTCAGATAAGGGATAGGATCATAGAAAGTCCCGTGATCGTGGCTCCGATGGCCGGTATCACCAACGATGCGTTCAGGCAGCTCTGTTTCCGTTTCGGCGCAGGTCTGGTCTATACGGAGATGGTATCGGACAAGGCGATCTTCTACGGGAATGCAAAGACGATGGAAATGCTTAAGGTAGCGGATGACATCCATCCTGTTTCTTTACAGCTGTTTGGAAGTGAAGCGACATCTATGGTCTATGCGGCGCAGGTACTGGATAAACAGACCGGATGTGACCTTATCGATATCAATATGGGCTGTCCGGTAAACAAGGTCGTTAAGACCGGAGCCGGCTCTGCGATGATGAAAGATGAGGAAAACACCGTCCATATCGTAAAAAAGATCGTGGAGGCCGTGGACAAACCGGTTACGGTAAAGATGCGGTTGGGCTGGGACAGACAGAATATGAATTATCTTTCTCTGTCCAGGAAATTGCAGGATGTTGGAGTCAGTGCGATCGCCTTGCATGCCCGAACCAGGTCACAGATGTATGAGGGACATTCCGACTGGAGCCATATCGCTCTTTTGAAAAAGGAACTCTCCATTCCGGTGATTGGCAATGGCGATGTGAAAACACTTGAAGATTTCCTCGACATGAAAAAACAGACGGATTGTGACGGTGTTATGATCGGCAGGGGGCTGGTAGGGAACCCCTTCCTGATCAAGGAGATCGATGATCATCTTAACGGAAAAGAAAACAGCGTATCTTCCGTTTTCGATCGATTTGATTATTGTCTTCAACATGCCCGCATGCTGATAGATTTGAAGGGGGAGAAGATGGCAATCTCGGAGATGCGCGGTCTGGCACCGCATTATATCTCAGGTCTTTACGATTCGACCACCTATAAGGAAAAGATGTCACACATGACCTCGATGGAAGATCTTCAAAGGATCTTATCGGAATATAAGGCTTTTCTGGAGAACGGGGAACATTGACTAGACTGAATAAAAGTACATCTTTCATGAAGATGTACTTTTATTCTTTATTGATGATGACAGGTCCCTGAAGCTGTCTTTTGATGTACGCCCGGGGATCTTTTAGAAGTGATGCATAGAGCAGGCTGGTTTTCCATTCGATCTGCTTATAAGGCTCGGGGATGTTTTTGAATAAGGTCACGATATTGACATCTTCTTTAAGCTTTTTAAGAAGCTGTCTGCCTTTCTCATCGAAGCCGAGGACCCGCACATAGTCAGGATATTCCGGAATGCCTGCAACTTCGTTTTTTGTAACATGATTGGCGATATGAAGTAAGATCCTTTGAATACGTGAACGCGTATAGCGTCTGGACAGTGATGCTTCGATGAAATCTTCGTAATCATCATGTCGGACCGCGTTCTGTTTTAATAGGTTCTCGATGCCTTCGGATACCATGAAGATCGAAGAAAGTTCCTGCGGGCTCATCGTGAAAAGAAGACGCCGGATATAGGGATACAGGTCTTTGTTGAAAAGAGGTTCGGGAATCTGGATATCGGTTGCGATGGATACGTCTTTTCCTTCCTGAACAGCTTTGCGTATGGCTGTCGCCGATGCGATGAGACCGAGTTCTTCGGAAAGATAGCCGTTCGTTCTTTGGATACTGATAGGCTTGATCGACGTATCTTTCATGGCTTTGAGATAAGTTACCGCAAGCATATCGTTGGGATAAAGAGAACCGCTCAACAATCCATAAGACTTGGGATAGGAATTTCCGTCGTGAAGCAGTTGTTTTAGTCTGGTGACATCGATCTCAAGTTCCGCATATTTCCTGAGTTCTTTCAGATCGTTGGTCTCCGATCCGAACACAAGTTCATCGATCCCCAGCATGTCTAGAATGTGTACAGCGCTTTTTCCGAATACATAGGCATTCTGAACGGTGCAGATATAGGGCAGTTCCACGACCAGATTCACACCGTGTTCAAGAGCGGCTTTGGTCTTATCATATTTATTGATTATGGAGATATCTCCGCGTTGATTGAAATCGCCGGACATGCAGGCAACAAGAACATCAGGCTGGCTTATCCTGAGTGTTTCCTGAATATGATGGTCATGTCCGTTGTGGAACGGATTGTATTCTACGATGATACCTGTCGTTTTCACAAGAATATTATATAATAGCGGTATGAAGATATACCTCAAAGATCTGATCAATATCGCAGCACAGAAGGTCTATCCTGTCGATATCGACAGGTACGAAGTCGATAACAACGTTTATCTCAGAAGACTGGAAAAGGTGAAAGGCAGCATCGTTTTCTATTACGATGCTTCGGATGAACTGCGTATCGAATATGATCTGAAAGGGAACATGATCTGTCCCTGTGCAGTCACCCTGGAAGATGTGGAAGTGCCTTTCGATCTTCACGAAGAAGACAAGGTGGTGCACAAACCGGATGAGGATGGATTCTTTCTTGATCAGAACAAAGAACTGGAAGAACTGGTCCTTTATATCGTTTTTCCTGAAGTTCCGATAAAAGTTGTAAAAAAAGAAAAAATAGAGTATTCTAGAGGGGATGGTTGGTCTTTTGTATCCGAAGAAGACTACATCGCGTCCAAAAAAGACGAGATCGATCCGCGGTTACAGAAGCTTAAAGAATACAGATTCGAGGAGGATGATTAGAAATGGCAGTTCAGCAAAGAAGAAATTCAAAAACACGCAAAGCGAAGAGAAGAACCCATTATAAATTGATGCCGCCGACGCTGGTCAAGTGCCCGTCATGCGGTGAATACAAGCTGGCTCATCGTGCATGCCCCAATTGCGGTGCAAAATAGTTTTTGAAGAAAGAAGAGCGATCTTCTTTTTTTCTTGCCTGAATTAACTTCAATTTATATCCGGATAATAGAAAAAGTGCAGGAAATCCTGCACTTTTTCTTTACAATTGGGGTTCAAAATGAAATAATAGTGGTAGAAAGTGGTACATTGTGGGTAAAAGTGGGATATGTTCATAGGTGAATACCAACATAATCTGGATTCCAAAGGCCGGATCATCATTCCCAGCAGGTTCAGGGATGAACTCAATGCGACTTTTATCCTGACCAGAGGTCTCGACGGATGTCTGACGATCTATTCGCTCAAACAGTGGGACAAGTTGTTTGAGGAGATCGATAAACTGCCGACGACCAAGAAGGCTGCCCGTCAGTATATCAGGATGCTGACAAGTACAGCCACCGAATGTACGCTCGACAATCAGGGACGTATTCAGATCCCGTCCTTCCTTTCCAAACCGGTGAATATCACCAAGGAATGTGTTATCATCGGCGCCAATGATCATATCGAGATCTGGGACAAGGATGCTTGGGAAGAATACTATACGACAGCTTCACAGAGTTTTGAGGAAGTTGCCGAAAATCT
Organism: uncultured Erysipelotrichaceae bacterium; assembly: GCA_902795875.1. GTDB lineage: Bacteria > Bacillota_I > Bacilli_A > Erysipelotrichales > Erysipelotrichaceae > Colivicinus. The sequence goes on along the minus strand of CADBND010000018.1, from coordinate 3,373 downwards.
CAGCGATCTGTTGAACAATGAGTAAGCACATACCGGTCATGCCGGAAAGGGCGATCGAACTTCTGGATGTGAAAGACGGCGGTATTTATGTCGACGGCACATTGGGAAGAGGAGGCCATTCCAAGCTGATCCTGGACAGACTCGGAAATGGAAAGCTGTACTGTTTCGATCTGGATGAGGAAGCAATCGATGAATGTAAGCAGAATCTGAAAGATCACGAAAATGTTGTTTATATCCATGACAACTTCATGAATATGAATAAATATATCTGCCATGTGGATGGGATCTTGCTTGATCTGGGGGTCTCGTCACCGCAGTTCGATGAGGCGGAAAGAGGCTTCTCTTACCGTTACGACGGACCGCTGGACATGCGGATGAACAGAGAAGATGAACTGAGTGCCTATCAGGTCATCAATGAGTATCCTCAAGAAGAACTCGCTAGGATCCTGTGGCAATATGGCGAAGAGAGAAATGCCAGAAGGATCGCCGCAGAGATCGTTGAAAACCGACCGATCGATACGACGATGCAGCTGGTAGATGTCATCAAAAGTGCTTTGCCGGCAAAGGTCCTTTCCAAGAAGGGACATCCAGCAAAACAGACATTCCAGGCAATAAGGATCGAAGTGAATCATGAACTGGATTCATTGAAAAGTTTCCTGAGTCGATTCGACGAGATACTGAATGTCAATGGAAAACTCGTCATCATTACATTTCATTCGCTGGAAGACAAGCTGGTGAAACATTGTTTCAAAGCATTGAGCACAGTAAATGACGACAAGCGGATCGCCCTTCGACCCGAGGAGATCGAAAAGGCGAGATACATCCTGCTGAATCATGGGGACAAGGCCGACGAAGAAGAGATAGAGGCCAATCGACGCGCAAAGAGCGCGATCATAAGAGGGGTAAAGAAAGTATATGACAAGGAAAGATAACAAAAAAAGAAGAAAACTCACTCTGCAAGGTTTTGCGATCATCTTTTTTACACTCTCCTTGTTCGCATGGCTTTTGAGTTCTCTTCTTGTCAACACGATCAACACGAATCTGGCTATGAAGATCCAGACGATGAATGATGAACTTGCTGTTCTGAAGTCTCAGAACCAGAGTCTCACATACGAGATTTCCAATCTGGAAAACAAGGACAGGATCTATGCGGCTGCTACAGCTGCTGATCTCGATCAGGTGACTGACAACATCATTTCAGTCAACGGAGAATAAAAAATGAAACGAAGTAATAATACACTTCGTTTTCTCTATTTTTTAATGTTGGGGATAAGCCTTGCGGTGATCGTCAACGTTTTTTTAGTTACGATCATGAAGGTCCATATCCGTTCCAATACCTCACTTGATAACTATATACAGTCCGTTTCCAATGTGGAAGAAAAGATCTTTGCCTCCAGAGGCGTGATCTATGACAGTGCCGGTTCGATCGTTGCGCAGGATCTGAAGACTTATGACATCATCTGTTATCTGGACAAGGACAGATTGTCTTCATCAGATGAAGTGGCTTATGTCGATGATCCGCTTTTTACTGCGCAGGCTCTTTCACCTATCCTGGGAATGGATGCGGCAGATATCTATTCCATACTGACTGCCAATCAGGATCTGTATCAGGTGGAACTTGGTGCTGCAGGAAGAAATCTCAGTGAGGAACAGAAGGAACAGATCGAAGCCATTGCCGGATTGCATGGAATCGATTTCCGCAATTCCTATAAGAGATATTATCCATATGGTGAGATGTTCTCACCGCAGCTTGTCGGTTTTGCGCAATCTGATAATACCGGAAAACTGATCGGAAAACTGGGAATAGAAGCGTATCTGAATGATGAGCTTTCGGGCACCGATGGCTATCATTCCTATCAGAGGGATAAACACGGTTATATCCTTCCCGGTATGTACGAAGAGACTCTGAATGCGGTAAACGGATACGATGTATATCTGACTCTGGATGTTTCCATACAGGAAGCTTTGAATTCCGCTTTGAATACGACAATGGAGGCAAAGAATGCTTCCAGAGCGTGGGGTGCTGTCGTAGAAATAAAGACCGGCAAGATCCTGGCATGGGGACAGACACCGTCCTTCGATCCAAATGAATTCAAGCCGGATGATGTGCAGGTCAATTACGGTTCACAGCTTGCCTATGAGCCCGGTTCTGTCATGAAGGCGATCATCTATTCTGCAGCAATGGATCTCGGCGTATACGATGGGGATATGGCTTTTGATTCTTCTCCTTACTGTTATACCGCTTCGACAGGAAGGACTTATGCGGGGGATCAGCTGGGCTGCATCTACAACGTTTCCCGTCTGGAGTGGGGCGATATCCCTTTGGATTATGGACTCATTTATTCCAGCAATGTCGCAACGGCGACACTTCTTTCACAATATGTAGGTATCAGCAATTATGAAGAATATCTGAAACGGTATCATCTTTATCAGAGAGTCAATTCGGACGGTATCGATGAAGTACCGGGATATACCAACTACGGACTTTCACCGGTCGATGATATCACAGCAACATATGGCCAGGGTTCTTCTACGACGATGCTGCAGCTCTTGCAGGCATATACGGCGATATTTGGAAACGGGGAGATGGTCAAACCGTACTTCATTGAAAAGATCGTCGATCCCAATAAAAACACTGTCGTCTATCAGGGCAGCAGAAAGGTCGTTTCAACGCCGATCTCGAAGTCTACCGCCAGACAGATGCAGGATCTTCTGCGAAGAGTCGTTTCTGAGCCGGATGGTACCTGCCGGCATTATGCAGCCAAAACGGTCGACGTCATGGGCAAGACCGGCACATCCGAGATCCCTTTGGATGGGGGATATGCGGAAGATCAGAACATCATTTCCTGTATGCTGGGTTTCCCATACGAAGATCCCGAATACATGGTCTATTTCGCTTATGTTTCTCCGGAAACAGTCTATTACAATTACGACATCAAACCGATTCCGGATCTGGTCGATCGCATTGCGCTTTTAGAGAACATCATCATTCCTGAGCAAGGGGAGGACTCACAAAGATATGTGGAACGTTTCGATATGCCTTCGCTTCTGTCGAAGGATATAAACAGCGCCATGGAGATCCTTTCAGAAATGGAAAGTGATGTGATACTGATATCGGATGGCACAAAGGTCATCGATCAGTATCCGAAATATAAAGATGATCTCTATTCCTATCAGAAGGTCTTCCTGCTTACTGACGGAAACAGTATGACCGTACCGGATTTCAGCGGCTGGACAAGAAAGGATGTCATCAACTACTGGAATCTGTCAAAACTGCCGATCAAGATGGACGGTTACGGAGTGGCATATGAACAGTCTGTCGCGCCGGGCAGTTCCATTTCCGCAAATCAGGAGATCACGATCCGTTTCCGGG
>CADBND010000017.1 GCA_902795875.1 uncultured Erysipelotrichaceae bacterium | reverse complement strand
CCGGCAAAGAGAAATAGGAATCTACAGCCCTCTTGTCATGGGCATGGTAGAAGACCAAGGCCGGCATCAGAAAGGAAAGACCGATCGCAAACACTCCCTGCAGAAGCAGATCAAGGCCCTTGATCGAATTGCCTATGCCGTTGAGTAATGACACCAATACGATAAAGATCAAAAGATACTTCTTGGAATCAACGATATATCTGAACAGATCTTTGGAAAACATTATCTGTCACCTCCTTTCTGTTCGTATATGAACAGTTCTTCAAAATTGACACTCAATGTGTCCAGGATCAAAGGCTTGAGCGCGAAAAGCTTTTCCTTGACCTCATCCCTGTCCCCTCTTATGACCAGCGAATAGACAGATCCCTCTTTCGACTTATGAAGTACATCAAATCCGTCGAAGACCGCTTCATCGACCGCATGATCGAAAGCCAGCTGATATTTGTTTATATTCTGTTTGGAATCAAGAAGATCGCCATACATTGAGATCCTTCCGTCTTTCAGGATGCCGAAACTGTCGCAGATATCTTCCAGCTCCTTAAGATTGTGGGAAGAGATGATGATGCTGGCACCATCCTCCTCGATGAATTCATACAGCGCTTTCTTCAGATCCAGACGGACGAGCGGATCGAGCCCGTCAAACGCCTCATCCAGTAAAAGAAGTTTCGGCCGTATCGCCAAAGCGAATAACAACATCGTCTGCCTCTTCATGCCCTTGGAAAAAGAAGAGACCGGCTTGTTTTCATCAAGATGGAACATCCTCAAAGTCTTGCGATAGACATCGTCATCGACATCATAGAAAGAAGAGTAGAATCCCTTCAGATTCTTTATCGTGGAAGCAGGCGGATAATATGGATCATCGCTCACAAAGAAGATCTTCTTGCGGATCTGTTCATTCCGATAGGTATCTTCTCCTTCAAAGTCAACATTCCCCTCATCCATACTGTATATTCCGGATATGCAGCGAAGCAGCGTCGTCTTGCCTGCACCGTTGACACCCACAAGGCCGAAGATGCTGCCATCATTGACTTCCAGATCGAGATGATCAAGCACTTTTTTATCTTTAAAACTCTTGGATACACTGTTTATTCTTAACATGTTTCCTCCCCGAATACTTCATCAAGTACTTCCAGCAATTCTTTCTTGGAAAGACCTTCTTCCTTTAACGTTTTCGCCATACGAAGCGCATCTTCCCTGTTGCGCCGGGATATTTCCTCTTTATTGCCGGCCACAAAGACACCCTTCTTGTTCAGGGTGTAGATATATCCGTTCTTCTCCAGTTCCTGGTAAGCCTTCATCACCGTATTGGGATTGATGCCCAGTTCCTGTGCCAGCATCCTCACGGAAGGCAGCTTATCATCGGGCTTCAGGATGCCCGCCAGGATGAAACGCTCGATCTGTGACCGGATCTGTTCATAGATCGATTCCTTACCTTGCAAGTTTATAAGGAACATCTCATACCTCCAATCTGTATTAACTGTATTAATTGTATTATCTGTATTACTACAAAGTCAAGAATAATGACAAAAATAAAAAGAGGGATTTGGAACACCTCTTCATGCATCTGTTTGGATCAGGATCTTTTGATCAAAGCGATACTAATATCATTCACGTTGGTACCGGTCGGACCGGTAAAGATCAGAGAATCGATCATCTTCAAACCGTGATAGCTGTCGTTATCCGCCAGCAGAGCCTCAAAGTTCCCGCCGGCCTTCTTCAGTTTCTCATAGGAAGAGCCATCCACATAGCCTCCTGCCGCATCCGTAGGACCATCGGTCCCATCCGAACCGACAGACATGATCAGCACATCGTTCATCCCTGCGATATTCTTCATCTGTGAGAACACGAGTTCCTGATTCCTGCCGCCAAGACCTTTTCCTTTCACATGGACGATCGTCTCTCCGCCCATGATCAAAGCGACATCCTCGCCGCTTCCCCGATATTTCTGTATCTTTTCAAACAAAAACTGTCCGGCATCCCTGGCTTCCATATCGATATGATCATCGATCAATACAGCCTTATAGCCAAGCCTTTCCGCTTCCTTTATTGCTTTGCGACAAAGCATCCTCACCGAACCGATCACGATATTCTCACAATTATCGGCCTTCCCCGGTGCAGAAGACAGGATGATCTTTCGGATATCCTCACAAAGATCGATGTCATGGCTTTCCAGGATCTTCAAAGTCTCTTCCGTTCCCGTTTCATCCCTGACGGTCGGACCGGAACCGATCGTATCAAGACGGTCAGACAAGACATCGGAAAGGATGATCGAATAGACTTTGGCGGGTTTGCACAGATCGCCAAAGCGGCCTCCCTTCACTCTGGAAAGTTTCTTTCGCACCGCATTGATCTCAAAGATGTTCAAGCCCTTCTTCAGCATCTTCGTACTCAGATCCTGCAGTCTTTCAAGAGGGATCAGCGGACTTTCAAAAAGTGCACTGGCACCGCCTGAAAGAAGAAAGAGGACGATATCATCGCTCTTCAGATCCTCGCACATCCTGATCGCCTCTTCAGAAGCTTTCAGACCGTTTCGATCCGGAATCGGATGTCCTGCTTCAAAACACTCCACATTTTTTATCGATCCGGATATATGTCCGTATTTGGAGATAACGATCCCTTCTTTTATCAAAACATGGCGGGAAGCCTCCAAAGCCATATTGAAAGCAGCCTTGCCTACCGCAAGGAGATAGACCTCCTTATCGATCTGAAGATCCTCCAATGCTCTGGCCACACCTCCTTCAGGAAGGCAGGAGTCGATCGCATGGAAACAGATCTTTTTCGCATCATTCAACATAGATCTCGATATGATCCAATCTATCCTGATCGAGGCCGAATATATCTCCGTACAGGATCACGACATTTTTCTTTTTTCCTACCGTCTTACCGAAAGCACAGGCATAACCGTTGCGCTCAATGTATTCGCCCGAAAACATCTCGCAGTTCTCCTTTACGCTTTCACTGAGATCTGTATCTGAAAGCTTATATCTGTCTCCATGAAAATTGTCCAGATACAAGATCAGACGGCTGATCTTACCTTTTTCGATAGCGATCTCTTTCTTATTGTCATTCACGATATCCACCGTTCCGAAGTATTCCCCCCAGAAATAAAGCTCCACATCAGAAAGCTTTTCTCCGGCTTCCAATGTTTCCGGAAGATCACATTCGAAGACCAGTCGCAGATATTCGACATCGTCATAGCCCGGCGCGAGCGTGAGTTCGTCAAAAGAGAAGACATAGAAGTCTTCCCTTTGCGAACATCCGAACAGCACAAAGGCTATAAGCAGTAAAGACAGGATCTTTCTCATTTTTCAATACTCTTGGAAGCGACGATATCGACATCCAGTCCCAATACCCCCTTGACAATCACATCGCCAAGATGGACCGGAGCCTTCACTCTGACATCCTTTAAAGCTCTGCAGGCATCCATCACTTTCCCCTTGGGAAGAGGAACGGAAGAGATGACCGGGAGCCTGCGGCAGGACGAGGATTCGATCGCTACCGTCGTCGTCAGAGTCCTCTTGGGATCAAGAAGTTCGTTGCGGGCATAGATCTCACCTCTTGGACAGGAATTGCCTTTCACAACGACCTCGGAACCCACTTTATTCACCTCGAGATGACAGCCACGCGGGCAGCTGATACAGATCAGATTCATTCGACCACCTCCCAGTGAAGTTCTCCCTCCAGAGAATCCAGGTCCTCCTTCTTCAGAAGGACCTTCTGCATCTCGCTCGGTACGATACCGAGTTTCTTTATCTTCTTATCCAGTCCTTTTCCATAAACATGGATAAAGGACTCACCGAATACCTTTGATACCCGGAACATGAATTCCAGGTCTTTTCCTTTATGGAAGGATTGCGGGACCATGTAGGATACACCGTTACTGACGTAGTTTGTGATCTTTTCTCCTTCCGGCTCAACACCTAAGACATAATCGGCAGCCGCCTTTCCGGCCTTTTTCCCTTCCTGGGAAACATAGTCCACCAGATCGTGTACATGCAAGGCATTACCGCAGGCAAATATGCCCTCGATGCTGCTCATATAACGGTCATCGACTATGGCACCTCGCGTACGTTTATCAAGTTTAACACCCAGATCTTCGATCAGCGTATTCTCCGGGATCAGACCCACCGACAGCAATAAGCAGTCACAGTCGATCCTTCTTTCAGAACCCGGGATCTTCTTCAGATTTTTATCCACTTCGATCAGAGTGATGTATTCAAGCCGCGCATTTCCATGTACCGATTCCACGGTATGAGACAGATACAGAGGGATATCGAAATCTTCCAGACACTGTTTGATGTTTCTTGCCAGACCGTTGGAATAAGGCTGCAGTTCGGCAACGCCGATCACCTGTGCACCCTCCAAAGTCATACGTCTGGCCATGATCAGACCGATATCTCCCGAACCGAGGATGAAGACCTTCTTCCCCACAAGGAAACCTTCCTTGTTCAGATACTTCTGAGCCGTACCGGCTGTATAGACACCCTCACAGCGGTTTCCCTTCAGACCGATCGCTCCGGCCGGTCTTTCCCGACAGCCGGTGGAAACAATGATCGCCTGTGCCTCGACCTTTCTCATTCCTTCCGGTGAACTCACCGTCATGACCTTGTCCTCTATCCTGATCACAGCCGCATCATAAAGGAACCGGATGCATTCGTTATCTTTGATCAGAGCGTAATACTTTTCCGCATAAGCAGGGCCGGATAATTCTTCATTGAATGTATGCAGACCGAAACCGTTGTGGATACATTGCTGAAGGATACCGCCGTACTCGCTTTCCCTCTCGATCACCAGGATATCCGTCAGTCCATTCTCATAGGCGCCTAAAGCGGCCGCAATTCCGGCAGAACCACCGCCGATGATCACCAGCTGATGTCTTTCCATCACAGATCCTCCTTGGCCAGTGCCACACAGACGTTGGAACCTTTCCGATCAAGAAGGATCTCAGAAGGATCCGCCTTCAGTTCTTCCGAAAGGATCCTCAAAACCTCAGGTTCACAGAAACCGCCCTGACAGCGACCCATTCCCGGACGGCAACGCATCTTGACGCCTTTTATCGTCCTTGCGCCGCACTCACGCCGTATCACATCCCGTATGACACCTTCCGATATCTTCTCACAGCGGCATACGATCTTCCCGAAAGAAGGATCCTTTTGGATCAGCGCATTGACTTCTTCTTCATTCATTTTCGAAATATCGATGAATCTTTCACGGCGTTTATATCCTTCTTTTTTCTTACATTCAAATTTGGGCAGTACCATATCATTCACCACATCCTGAGCGATCGCCGGAGCAGCCGAAAGACCGGGGGATTCGATGCCTGCCACATGGATGAAGTTTTCGATCTGATCATCTTCCTGAATATAGAAATCATTCAGATCGATATGCGGACGAAGACCCGCAAACGTATGGATCATCTTATGAAACGGAACATTCTTTACCGTCTTTCCGATCTCTTTGCGGATGAAATCAAGACCGTCTCCGGTCGCATCGTCTTCAGCATCCTCAACAAATTCCGAATTCGGGCCAAGCATTACATTTCCATGGACCGTAGGAACAGCCAGGACACCCTTCCCCTTTTCCGTCGGGACCGGATAGATGACATGATTCACAAATGTACCATTCAGATGATCCAGCACGAAGTATTCACCTTTTTTGGCACCGACCTTATAAGGAGAAGGCCTCAGCATTTCCGTTATCGTATCGCAATGTGCACCGGCACAATTGATCAGGACCTTCGTCTCTATTTCATCGTTGATCAAAAAGTGATCGTCCTTCTTTTCTATGGAGACGACCTCATAATTCAGCTTCAGTTTCGTCCCATTGAGCATCGCCTCCTCCATGGCCGCGATACTCACTTCCCAGGGTGTTATGATCCCCGTCGTGGGAAGAGACAGCACCTTCGTGATACGATCCGCAAGATTCGGCTCTGTTTCTCTGGCTGTATCTCCATCAAGCACTTCAAAAGGAATACCTCTTTCCTTACATTGTGAGATGAGGATATCCAGCTTCTCTTCTTCTTCTTTTCCGCCGGCAGCCACAAAGGCACCGATCGGGACATAATTTACTCTCAGTTCTTCGCAAAGAGCGGGATACATCCTGTTGCCCAGGAGATTGTATTTGCACTTTAAAGAACCCGGTTTTGGATCGTGACCGGAGTGTACCATCGCCGAGTTTGCCCCGGTAGCACCTTCCGCTACATCATTCTCCTTTTCTAGAACCAAAACCGCAAGATCGAACTTGCTCAATTCGTGAGCGATCAGGGAACCGCATATACCGGCTCCGATTATAGTTACATCAAACATCAATACTATTATAAAATACGAGGCAAAACTGCGCACACAAAGATATCCTTTTTCATGAAGTGAAAAACAAAGGTATTCTCAGATCCTATGGTAGAATGAAGCTGACAAGGAGAATATCAACCATGAAAAGCTTTCGCTGTGTTGTAGAAAACCCGATCGGTATCCACGCCAGACCGGCTGCACTGATTGCCCAGTTCTGTGTCGGTATCAAAAGTACCGTCACCATAGAATGTAACGGAAAAAGTGCAAACGGAAACGACGTCTTGCAGATACTGTCTCTGAACGCCGCAAAAGGCGATGTGCTCAATGTGAGTATCGAAGGCATCGATGAAGAAGAAAAAGTTGACAAGCTCAAAGCCCTCGTCTGCAACGACTGCATCGAAGAATCCGCCTCAAGCATATTGAAGATCGCCTTCTTCAACACCAAGGACTACGACCGCCTCTTCTTCTCAAAACTCGAAGAAGAAAAAGGACCCGGTACATACAATGTCGAGATCGACTATCTTGAATCCCGCCTTACACTTGAAACTGCCGCTCTGGCCAAAGGACATGATGCGGTATGCATCTTCGTCAACGACGAAGCTCCCGAAGAAGTCATTGACGTTTTACATGAGGAAGGAATAAGGCTGATCTTACTTCGCTGCGCCGGCTTCAACAATGTCGATCTGAAACGCTGTGCTCAATATGGTATCAAAGTCGCCCGTGTACCTGCCTACTCCCCCTATGCTGTCGCCGAACACGCCATGGCCATCCTGCAGGAAGCCAATCGGCGTCTGCATCGGGCAGACAGGAAAGTCAGAGAAAACAACTTCGCTCTGTCCGGACTTCTCGGTGTCGACCTTCACAACAAGGTCTGCGGTGTCATGGGGACCGGAAAGATCGGTGAATGTTTCGCCAGGATCGCCAAAGGTTATGGGATGCACGTACTAGGCTGGGATGCCTATCCCAATAAGAAACTGGAAGAAGAGGGATTGCTGACTTACGTATCCAAGGAAGAACTTCTGGAGAAAGCAGACCTCATCTCCTTACATGCACCATTGATCATGGGAGATGGCGGTACCTACCATCTGATCGATGAAAAAGCCATCGCCCGGATGAAAGACAGAGTCATGCTGGTAAACACAGCCAGGGGACCGCTGATCGACGTCGAAGCTTTGATCACAGCCCTCAAAAACGGCAAATTTCAAGCTGTCGCCCTTGATGTCTACGAAGGAGAAGACGAAAACGTCTATATGGACCGTTCCGATGAGGCAATGCCCCATTCCATCACCGCCAGACTGCAGATGTTCCCACAGCTGGTCCTGACATCCCATCAGGCCTTCTTCACCAGAGAAGCCATGCAGGCCATCGCTGTACAGACCATGGAGAATGCCCGCAACTTCAACAAAGGAAAAGACCTCGGCGACGCCGAAGTCAAGGCATAGAAATACAAGGGAGGCCATACGGTCTCCCTTTTCCTTAACTCAATTTCGACAGATCGACTGTGGAAGTATCGATCTGGTCTTCTTTTTTCTGCATCTCACTGCGGCTTGCCAGCTTTCCGTCAAGCTGTGCTCTTACGGAAGCAGATCTTAGTTCCAGATATCCTTTCATCTGCTTTATTGCCTCTTCAAACGCAGTGACATCATAGAAAGCCGTCTTATCCTTTTCAACATAAGGACGGATCAGCTCATAGGTCTCCTCGATCTTTTTGTTCAGAAGACCCGATTCCACGCATTCCCTTAAGAACGAATCATAAATATCATGGTATCTGTTAAGGTATTCCTCTTCATTCACGATCCAGGCAAAAAGCGGACGATCCCCTTCCTTCGTCGAGATCAAAGGCGTATCGATACCGCAATTGATGAAATTGTCCTGTGAATGGTAATATTCTCCCGGATCGATATGAGAGAACCGGCCAAACGCCAAATTGTAATCCCAAGGCAATATGGAAAGCCTTCCATCCCTTTCATACAGATAATAGTTATGCAACATCGGTCCGATGTAGCTGTCATAGTTTTGCACAAAGCTCTGTAAAGCGAAATATGTGATCACCTCATCGGTATCCAGTATCTCCTCAAGATTCTTTTTCTCATTCAGTTTCTTCAAGGCTCCGATGACTCTGTATTTGTCTTCATCCTCACTGTGCGTCTGCGCATTCTCGAAGATATCCGGATAGGAAGAGATCTGATCATCGATATATACAAGATCGGCACCCTTTGGCTCCGGAATGTAGAGATCCCCGCCATTCAAGATATCCTTGCCCGATTCCATATCGAGCGCAAGTCCCGCACATTCCGGCTTATAGATCACGCCTTCTTTGCCGAATTGTCTCTTTAAGAATCCCTTCTCCACATCTTCACACGCCATATAGAGGCCTCTTTCCTCTCCGTTGATATACAGAAGGACATACGAAGTCGCCGGAGAAGCAACGCCCATCTTATCGAACAACATGTAACACAGATGATCCCTCATGAAAGTCGGATCGTGATAGATATTGTTGAGGCTCAGTTTATCCAAACCATGATAGGTCTGTTCCTTGTTGTTCTTGGAAAAATTGACCTTGAAACTGTAGCGACTGCTGTTTTCATCCAGGGCGACAAAGATCAGGGAAGAATTCCCTTTTGTCGAAAAAGAAACATCACGAAAAGTCTCACCATCGATCGTGATATCGGCATTATACTTTGTCTTG
>CADBND010000016.1 GCA_902795875.1 uncultured Erysipelotrichaceae bacterium | reverse complement strand
TAGACGATCCGGTTCGGTCTGAGCCCGTCTGGTGCCGTAAGAGTCAGAATGATCGCCGGAATGAAACCCAGGATTACGGAAAGAAGCGTCGACCAGAAGACCATATAGAGTGTCTGCTTCGAAGCAGTCAGTATCACGTCCATCATATCAGTTCAGCACCTCCCATAACACTTTCACACTATCCAGATATTCCAACACCTTTTCCCTGTCTTCCTCGTTCACCGTTATGACCAGAGAACCGTAGATATGGGAACGGAAATCCTCCAGTTTAGCCCACGAGATCGAGAAATCGATATTCAGCTTTCTTGCCATATTCGAGATGATCGGTTCATCCGCACTCTCATCAGTGAAGAACAGCTGAATGTTCACGCCATCATCCGGAAGCAGATCGGAATCTTCATGCAGGAAGGACTTGATATCCTTGTTCGGATGGATGAACAGTTCTTCCGGCTTGCCGATCGCGACGACTCTTCCCTCTTTGATGAAAGCCACCTTCTCACAGATCTGTTTGACGACCTCCATCTGATGCGTCACCACGATGATCGTGATCCCCATATCCTTATGGATCTGCTGCAGCAGGGTCAGTATGCCTCTGGTGATCGCCGGATCAAGAGCTGAAGTCGCCTCATCGCACAGTAAGATCTTCGGATCCAGGACCAATGCTCTGGCAATGGCGACACGCTGTTTCTGACCGCCGGAAAGTTCCCGCGGACGGGCATGCATCTTGTCTTCCAAGCCGACCATCCTGATCAGACCTTCGATCTTTTTCTTCGCCTCGGGCGTATTGGTCTTCATGCCCCAGAACTTCATCGGCAAAGCCACATTGTCATAGACATCCAGTCTTTCCAGCAGATTGAAATTCTGAAAGATCATCCCCATATTCTTCTGCAATAGATGAAGGCTTTTCTTGTCTTTATTCGATACAAGCACATCATCGACAAAGATCTTTCCGGACTGATAGTCTTCTAACCCGTTGATGCATCGCAAAAGAGTCGACTTTCCGGCACCGCTCTGACCGATGATGCCGTAGATCTCATTATCGTTGATCTCCAGGGAAATGTCCTTCAGGACATCCAGATCATCGAAGCTTTTACATACGTTTTCCAGTTTGATCATTCCCATACCTCTTAAGAAACAGAAATGTTCAGACGGAATCTGAACATTTCCACGTTATTGTTTTTTTCTATATGCTATTTATTGCGGATCTACGAAAGAAGTGATGACGGCACCCTTGTAGGTATCATCGATATACTTCTGTACCGCATCGGAAGTGACCGCAGCTACCAGAGCCTGGATCTTTTCCGAATTCTCATTGCCCTCGACAACGACGATGAAGTTTGTACGTCTGATCGAAGTTTCCGCATCGAATGACTCGATCGTTAAAGCAGGATGCGTTGCCGGAAGGTCGGCACCCAGTGCGTAGTTCCCGTTGATGACGGATGCATCGACATCAGCCAAAGCACGCGGAAGCTGTGCGGCTTCAAGTTCAACGATCTCGAATCCACGCGGATTGGCCTCGGCGTTGCCGTTGACCGTATTGGCAGACAGTTCACCCTCGATCGGATTCAGGAAACCGCTGGCGATCAGGAATTCGATCGCTCTGGTCCTGTTGTCTTCGTCGTTCGGAACGGAGATCGTCGCACCGTCCGGAATATCCTTGACATCGGTATATTTATCGGAATAAAGACCCATCGGTTCGATATGAACGCCCTTTACAGCCTTTAATGACCAGCCGTGTGTATCATTCTGATTGTTCATGTAGCCCAGCGTCTGGAAATAGTTGGCATCCAGTTCCCCGGCGACCAGGTTCTCGTTTGGAAGTACATAGTCTTCATAAACAACGACCTCAAGTTCCCAGCCTGCTTCTGCCAAGACCGGTTTGACTGCATTCTCAAGGATCTCCGCATGCGGAACAGGATTCACACCGACTGTGATCTTCTTGTCTTCCGCAGCGGGCTGATCACCGCCATCCGCCGGTTTTGAACCGCAGCCGGCCAGTGTCAGTACAGTAAGTAATGCGAGCAGTAATGTAATAATCTTTTTCATCTTTTGTCCCCTTTCTTATTACATTTTTCATTTGTATCCGGGGTCTGGAAACAAAAAAGCCGCCCATAAGGACGACTCATTCATCGTGTTACCACCTTAATTCGTGCACCAGGCACCTCAATTCAGATACAAACATATCCTAGCACTGTAACGTGTGCAGACGTCCACCCCTAATATCGGGGAAGCAACTCCAAGACCATGTTCACCAGACCTCCGACATCTTTTTCCACCAGCCAAAGACTCTCTAGGCTCATCGATCTGCTTACTCTTCTCTTCTCAGCCTTGTCTAAATGATAATATAAAGGATCCTGCTTTTCAATAAAAAATGATGGCTTATCCATCATTTTTCTGAAATTATTTTAATAATCTGAAAATATTTTCATTCCCAGAAACGGTTCATCTTCCCGTCACTTCCGTAATACTCATCCATGTCGACATAATGGGTGAAAGAAGTCTTCATCAGTCCTTCCTTGTCGTAACCGATGACACGCAGATCGATACCGGCATTGGTCTCCGCAATATAATAGATCCCGTCTTTCATCCCGATCAGGATCCCGATATGACCGTTCGCCGACATCAGATCGCCGTTCTTGATCTCATCCAGCGAATCCGCCGTGATCTGTACTCTTCTGCCCAGATCAGCAAGATCGAAAACATCCGGTTTGGGACCGGCACCCAGATCACCGGGATCATAGCCGGCATTGAGAAGGCACCAGGAAACAAAACCCGAACAATCGAAGGCGTTATTCAGCACTTTCGTGACGGAAACAGAATAGATCGGACAGCCCCAGCAGTTGGGACCTCTCACTCTTTTTCCGATCTCACTGTTCTTTTCGTTGTTCAGAAACAGTCCTTCGTGATAGTATCGGCCTTCCCCATCGCAATACGGAAGTCTGCCGTTCTCGTTGAAATAGTTCATGCGGTACGGAAACTGCAGCGTCAGGAATCTCGCTGCCTGTACGACCGCTGCCCTGGTATGATATCCTCTCTCCGCGATCTTTGTCTTCAGGATCTCATCGAGATAAAGATTCTCTTCGTATGTATATCGGCCGCAGGTCAGATAAGGCCTTGTAGGATCCCATTCGGGCTTGAGGATCATATCCGTCACTTCCACTTCGTAGACATTACAATCCTTCCGCAAGATCGTCGTTCCCTTCTTTTGTCCTGTCACCCGGTTGGAATTCACTGAAGCGATCTGTTCATCATCGCTGATATAGCCCACGTCATCCTGCACATAGACCTCATTTATACCCAGATAGACTTTATAGTGATCCTTCACTTCACAAGGCTTTTCCGTCCATTCATAGATCTTCGTTTCTTCCCCATTTTCCTCAAGAGACTTCCTTGAACCGAAACCCATAATAAAAAGTGAGAGGACGATCACCATCACCAATGTCAGCCAGGTATAGCTCTTTTTTCTTTTCACGCTATAAATGATAACACAATGGCCTTTTCTCTCTCACTTTTTTAATAGTCTATTTCCAATAAGAAGTATAATTGCCGTCCTCTTTATAATAGGAGTCCATCAGGATCACATAGTCCCATTCCGAATCTTCCAGAAATTCCTTCTTGTCATACACCCTCACCTGCAGATCATTCACCCAATAGGATTCCGCGATATAGATCTTATCTTCCTTTAAACCGATCACCATACCGATATGTCCGTCCAGTCCCGTCAGATCACCGCACTTCACCTTGTCGAAGTCCAGATCGGAAAGATAGACCATCTCACCCAGATCAGTCAGATCGGTCTTATCAGGACTTGGACCGGCACCGATATCACCGCAGTCGAATCCCGCATTATATAAAGCCCATGTGATGAAACCGGAACAGTCCAGCCCATTGGGCGTATTCAAACCGGTATCCAGTTCATAGATCGTATAACCCCAGGGCTTTGAAGTCGTTCTCGAACCTGAGATGCTCGCCATCTTGTAGTTGGAAAGATAGAGACCTTCATGGTAATAGCGTCCTTCGCCATCCACCTCATACGTCTCGGAACTCAGCCGTCCGTTTTCATAGAAATAATGCAGCTTGTAAGGAAAACGCAGCGTCAGGAAACGGGCAGCTTCCACTGCACCCGCTCTGCTATGATAGCCTGCTGCACCGATCATTGCGGAAAGGACATTATCAAGATAACGGTTCTCAAAAACAGTATAGCGGCCCTCAGGAAGAAATTCCTTTTCCATATTTATGATCGGAGCGGTATAAAGATCAGAAACTTCGACCGTGTAGGTATCGCATCCCGCAAAGACCTTCCCGGTCCCGCTTTTCATGCCAACCACATAGCCTTCTTCGATCTTTACGACGCCTTCCTCTTCAACGGAAAGTTCTTCTTCTCCGATATAGTGCTTTTCTCCGACTGCCAGCAATATCTCATAAGACTGTTCCAGTTCACAGGCAGCCGTTTCGATCACATCCAGGTTTGCAGCCTTATAGCCGACGAGCCCCAGCAGACAAGCCAGAAGCAAGCCCATAAGGATACTGTTTTTGAGTTTCATAGAAACATTATATACAATCCTGCGCAAAAACCAACTGAACTTTACGTGAACTCGACTTTTTTATCGAAAGAAAACGATCAGTATCAAGGCATACAAAAAGGTGTGCACACTGTGCACACCTCTTCTGCTTATTCCTCAGTTTCCTCTTCGGATACTTCGTCTGTTTCTTCGCTATTGAGATCTTCGTCGAGATCTTCGTCATCCATTTCGCCTGTCAGCTCGGAAGGCAGAGCGGCTTCTTCTTGCGCTGCAAGAAGTTTTTCCTCTCTGATCTCATCGAGTTCTTCAGCTCTCTTGTGAACGAGATTCGTCGTTTCTCTCTCGAACTTCGAACCAGTACCTGCCGGGATCAGTTTACCGATAATGACGTTCTCCTTGATACCAAAGAGATTATCGATCTTACCGTTTACAGCCGCATCCGTCAGGACCTTTGTGGTCTCCTGGAAGGAAGCAGCAGATAAGAAGGAATCGGTCTCGACCGAAGCCTTGGAGATACCCAGAAGCAACGGAGCGAACTTGATCTGTTTCATACCGCTGAGCAGCAGCTCATTGTTCAGATCGTTAAGCTTCTTGATGGAGATCGTCTGCCCTGCACACAGATCCGAATTGCCCGGATCGACTACGATGACCTTCTTCAACATCTGTTTGATGATGACTTCAACGTGTTTATCCGAGATATCGATACCTGTAACGGCATAGACCTTCTTGACTTCCTTGAGGATGTAGTTCTGTACAGCCTGTACACCCGCGATCGACAGAAGTTCCTTCGGATCGACGTTGCCTTCAGTCAGCTTTGCGCCGGCCTTGGCATGTTCGCAGACCTGGACCCAGGCCCTGATCGTGGATGAGATACCGCACTTATGAGCGATCGATTCCGTTTCATTGGTGATCTCGATGATCCAGGAATGGTCTTCCTGTTCTTCGACCTTCGTGATTTCACCGGCGATCTTCGCCAGAACGGAAGGATGCTTCGGGCAACGCGCTTCGAACAGTTCTTCGACACGCGGCAGACCCTGTGTGATATCGTCGTCTGCGTTTGCGACACCACCGGAGTGGAAGGTACGCATCGTCAGCTGAGTACCCGGTTCACCGATGGACTGGGCAGCCATGATACCGATCGCTTCGCCGGATTCGACGAGCTTACCGGTAGCCATGTTGCGTCCGTAACACTTACGGCAGATACCGTCCTTGCACTTGCAGGTGAAGGAGTTACGGATATGCATTCCCTTATAGCCGGCCGCAAGGATCTTGTCGGCGATTGCCTCATCGATAAATTCATCTTCCTCGACGATGATCTCGCCAGTGTTGGGATCCGCAAGTTCTTCCTTGGAGAAACGGCCTACGATACGGTCATAGAACTTCTCGATCGTGGAATTATCTTTCGTATCGATAATATCCTCGACATAGTAGCCCTGATCGGTATGGCAGTCTTCCTCCATGATCATGACGTCCTGGGCGACATCGACCAGTCTTCTTGTCAGATAACCGGATTCGGCTGTCTTCAAAGCGGTATCGGTCAGACCTTTACGAACACCATGTGTCGAAATGAAGAATTCGGATACGTTCAGACCCTCACGGAAGGAGGAATAGATCGGGACTTCGATGATCGAAGGCTGATATTCCTTCTTCGACTTGGACTGTGTCGGTCTACCCATCAGACCACGCATACCGGCCAGCTGGGTAAAGTTGGACTTGTTACCACGGGCACCGGATACAGATGACATGTTGATCGGCGGGTTACGAGGCAGATTGATCATGACATCATCACCGATAGCGTTGGTCGCATCAGCCCACAGTTTTGAGAAATGTTTTTCCCATTCAGGAAGGGTCAGCTGACCTCTCCTCAACAGGTTCTGTAAGACATCGGCCTTGGCCTTTGCCTCTTCAACGAAGACCTGCTTATGCGGTGCTACGTTGATATCGGACAGCGAGATCGTCATACCGGCAACGGTAGAATACTCGAAGCCCAGATCCTTGATCGCATCCAGGACCTCGGAAGAGCCTTCCGTCTTATATCTTGCGAAGACTTCCGCAATGACCTTGGACAGATTCTTCTTCGTAAATTCCGGAGCGATCTTCTGTTCCTTGATGAACTTCTTCAGATCCGTTCCGTATTCTGCGAAACAGCGATCCGGAGTCCTCTTGAGCGAATCGCCCTCGACATCGTTAATGTAAGGGAAATCAGCCGGGAACTTGTCGTTGAAGATCAGTTTTCCGATCGTCGTGATCAGATACTTCTCTTTCTGTTCCTCACTGAAGCCGGTCTTATTCAGAGAACGGGCAGGCAACGCTACACGGGTGTGTAAGTGTACTTCCTTGTTCTGATAAGCCATCAGAGCTTCATTGAAGTCTTTGTATACGTGACCCTCGTTGTCACCGAAACGACGCCACATGGCAGCTGTTTCCTTGTCACCGAGTGCCTCGATCGCATCCGCCTTCTCATAGAATTCTTCCGCAGTTTCTTCCATGTTCAGATAGAAGTTTCCAAGGACCATATCCTGTGAAGGTGTAACGATAGGCTTGCCGTCTTTCGGACCCAGGATGTTGTTGGAAGCCATCATCAGGATCTCAGCTTCGGCTCTCGCCTCTTCCGATAACGGAAGGTGGACGGCCATCTGGTCACCGTCGAAGTCGGCGTTGAATGCCGTACAAACGAGCGGATGCAGTCTTATGGCTCTTCCCTCGACCAGCTTCGGTTTGAAAGCCTGGATACCCAGTCTATGCAAAGTCGGAGCACGGTTCAGGAAGACCGGATGATTGTCCATCAGTTCTTCCAGGACATCCCAGATCGCCGGATCGAATCTTTCGATCATCTTCTCGGCAAACTTGGACGACTGGGCAATCTTCTGATTGACCAGTTCATTTATGACGAACGGCTTATACAGCTGGATCGCCATCTCACGCGGGATACCGCACTGATACATCTTCAGATCCGGTCCGACCGCGATAACGGAACGACCGGAGAAGTCGACACGCTTACCTAAGAGGTTCTGTCTGAAACGACCCTGCTTACCCTTTAAAGAGTGAGACAGTGATTTCAACGGACGGTTTGCGGAACCCTTGACCGGATTTCCTCTTCTGCCGTTGTCGATCAGGGCGTCGACCGCTTCCTGAAGCATACGTTTTTCGTTCTGGACGATGATACTCGGCGTACCGATCTCCAGCAGTTTCTTAAGACGGTTGTTACGGGTGATAACCCTTCTGTAAAGGTCATTCAGATCAGATGTGGCAAATCTGCCGCCATCGAGCTGAAGCATAGGCCTGAGATCTGGCGGTATAACAGGAAGGACAGTGAGGACCATCCATTCCGGCTTGTTTTCCGAATTGACGAAGGCATTGATCGTTTCCAGACGCTTGATCAGTTTCTTGCGCTTGTCTCCTTGCGCATTCTCAAGTTCCTTGACGATCGCTTCCTTTTCTTTCAGGACATCGACCTGTTCAAGAAGCGTTTTGATCGCTTCGGCACCCGTCTGTGCCTTGAACGCATCCTTACCGTAAAGCGCCTCGTAATTTCTTACTTCGAGCTCAGATAAAGGCTGCTTGTATTCCAGATCCGTTTTTCCCGGATCAGTAACGATCCAGGTAACGAAGTATACGACTTCTTCCAGGATCTTCGGCGAAACATTAAGTACGAGACCCATCCTTGAAGGAATACCCTTCAGATACCAGATGTGGGCGACAGGAGCCGCAAGAGCGATATGCCCCATACGTTCCCTACGTACGCTCGACTTGGTGATCTCGACACCGCATCGGTCACATACGACACCCTTGTAACGTACTTTCTTGTATTTGCCGCAGTAACATTCCCAGTCCTTCGTAGGACCGAAGATCCTTTCGCAGAACAGACCGTCTCTTTCCGGCTTCTGGGAACGGTAGTTGATCGTCTCAGGCTTGGTGACCTCACCGTGAGACCATTCAAGTATCCTTTCAGGAGAGGCCAATCCGACTTTTATAGCTTCAAATCTGTTTTTTGCCATGTCTTATTCCTCCTCCTGATCGTAACTATCGAATCCGGCTGCCGCTTCCGGAGCTTCCTCATCATCGAGACTGTCTCTGACACTGAGACCTTCGATATCCTCCGCGAGAGTCGCATCGCTTGCTCTTTCGATATCGCGATCATCCTCATCGCTTCTGGAAATGCTGACTTCGTTTCCTTCGCTGTCCAGCATCCTGACATCCAGAGCCAAAGCCTGCAATTCATTCTTCAGGACGTTGAACGATTCCGGAATACCCGGTTCAGGGATCCTCTTGCCCTTGATGATGGCATCATAAGTCTTCGTACGACCGTTGATATCATCGGACTTGACAGTCAGGATCTCTTCCAGAGTATGAGCTGCACCATAGGCCTCCAAAGCCCAGACTTCCATTTCACCGAATCTCTGTCCACCGTTCTGCGCTTTACCGCCCAAAGGCTGCTGCGTAACAAGTGAATACGGACCGGTCGAACGGGCATGAAGCTTATCATCGACCATGTGTGCCAGCTCGATCATGTACATGACACCGACGGCGATACGTTCGTCATACGGTTCACCGGTCTTTCCGTCACGCAAGACGAGCTTGCCATCCATCGAAGTACCGGCTTCTTCCATGATCTGTGTCAGTTCCTCGTTGGTGATACCGTCGAAGACCGGCGTCGCGAACTTCACCGGTTTGCCCGTCTTCTCGGACAAAGTCTTGGCAGCCATACCCAGATGGATCTCCAATACCTGACCGATATTCATACGGGAAGGAACACCGAACGGGTTCAACATGATATCCACCGGAGTTCCATCCGGCATGAACGGCATATCCTCGATCGGAAGGATCTTGGAAATGACACCCTTGTTGCCGTGTCTTCCGGCCATCTTGTCGCCTTCAGAGATCTTACGTTTCTGGACGACATAGACTTTGATGACTTCAGTGACACCCGGACCCAGTTCATAGCCCTCGGATCTCTTGAAGACCCGGATGGACTGAACGATACCGGCACCACCGTGCGGAACTCTCAATGAGTTATCTCTGACTTCGTGTGATTTCTCACCGAAGATCGCCAATAACAGTTTTTCTTCCGGCGAAGCATCGGACTGTCCTTTCGGCGTGACCTTACCTACGAGGATG
>CADBND010000015.1 GCA_902795875.1 uncultured Erysipelotrichaceae bacterium | reverse complement strand
GCAGGGAATATCTTTCTCCTCCTCGACCGCGATCACGTTATTTACGGACTCCAGATAATGCCAGAAGAAACCGTTCTTAATGATCGCTGAAAAAGTCGGGAAACGCTTCAATGTGAAATCCAGAGCCAGTTGCAGCAATACCGGCTCGATCTCTTCTTTCAGTTCGAAAGAAAGCCGGAACATCGGCATCTGATTGTATTTCATACCCAGAGGATATACGATCGCCGCATTATCGAGGGAATAGGCCTTCCTGCTTCGGTTATTGTAGAAACTTCCCAGATTATCCAGAGACAATATCGAAGTGATCTCATCTACACTCTTTCCTTTTTCCAGATAATACTCAAAACCGTGAATGAAATGTTCATGAAGAAGACTCTTTCCCAGAATAGGCAGGTCGATCTTTTTATCCAGACACGAAAAAAAGGAATCGATCTTGTATGCTTCATACTCGTCAAGACCGCCTTTCAGTTTCTCCAGATGAAGGTCTCTTTTG
Organism: uncultured Erysipelotrichaceae bacterium; assembly: GCA_902795875.1. GTDB lineage: Bacteria > Bacillota_I > Bacilli_A > Erysipelotrichales > Erysipelotrichaceae > Colivicinus. The sequence goes on along the minus strand of CADBND010000015.1, from coordinate 1,678 downwards.
TTTCTGCTCATCAACCCCATTATATGCTTAAGATCCCTTCTAATCAAAAAAGGACTTTCGTACTTCAAATTCATAATAGTGGCGGCCCCAACAGGAATCGAACCTGTAACTATCCCTTAGGAGGGGATTGTTTGATCCATTAGACTATGGGGCCACACAACTATTATACATGAAAAAAAGAAAATAGGACCTTTTAGGTCCTAATTCTTCAAAGGATTAAAAATGAAAAACTTTTACCATATTTAATTTAGTACGGAATTGTGAAAATTATGTGAAATAACTTACAATTTATGAAAATATATTCCTAAATCTGTAAATATTTTCATCATTTTGCTGATTCCATATCGATCACTTTTCTAAATTGCGTCTCGTAAAGTTCCTTGTATACTCCATTCATAGCGATCAATTCCTCATGTTCGCCCTGTTCAACGATCCTTCCCTGCGAAATGACCAAGATCTTATCCGCCTGTAAGATCGTTGAAAGACGGTGAGCGATGACAATGGAGGTCCTGCCTTTCATCAATACATCCAAAGCATTCTGTATGGAACTTTCGGAAATGGAATCCAAAGCTGAAGTTGCTTCATCGAGGATCAGGATCCTGGGATTCTTGAGGATGACTCTGGCGATGGAAAGGCGCTGTTTCTCACCACCGGACAGTTTCAACCCCCTGTTTCCGACTTGCGTATCGTATCCGTCAGGCTGTGAAACGATAAAATCATGAATGTTGGCGATCTTGCAGGCATTCTCGATCTCTTCTTGCGTTGCATCAGCTTTCGCAAACAGGAGATTTTCCTTGATCGTTCCATTGAACATATAGGCTTCCTGTGTGACCATACCGATGTTGGAACGCAGATACTTCAATTCGATATCCCGTACATCAAATCCGTTTATCTTCACAGCACCTGACACCACATCATAGAGCCTGGGAAGAAGATTGACGACGGTGGATTTACCCGATCCGGAAGGTCCGACGATCGCATACATTTTACCGGAAGGAACTTCAAACGAAAGATCCTTGATCAAAGGAATTTCCGAAGAATAATAGAATTCAACATTCTCATAGGTGATATCCGTCTTCTTGTCGAAGGAAGGCTTCAGATTGACCAGCCTGTTCTTTACAGCCGGGACCATATCCAGATAGGAAAAGATCCTGGTGAACAAGGCCATCGAACGGGTCAGATCGACCGAGACATTCAATAAGGATTCGACCGGCCTGTACAGACGGTTGATCATATTAACCGTCGCAGTGATCGTACCAACCGAAATAGCAGTGTCATTGAGTTTGATGATCAGATAGCCACCTGCCAGATAGATCAGCAAAGGTCCCAGATTGGTAAAGATGCCCATGATGACCCGAAACCAGCTGCCGGCCCGTGATTCCTTGACGGAAAGATCGGTGACTTCCTTGTTGATCCGGGCAAACTTCCTGTTGGTATCTTCTTCCTTGGTGAAGAGCTTGATCAATAATGATCCCGATACCGATAATGATTCGTTGATGATATCATTGAGCTCGTCGTTCTTGGCCTGGGATTGCGACAATAACATCCAGCGGTTCTTGCCGGCCGACTTGGTCGGCAGCACCAGCAGGGGTATGACCAGGATGCCGATCAAAGAAAGCTTGGCATCGATATTGAACAAGGCGACGATCGTCGTGATGACCGTACACACATTGGAAAT
>CADBND010000014.1 GCA_902795875.1 uncultured Erysipelotrichaceae bacterium | reverse complement strand
GTTATGAGGAGAAAGCAGAAGAAACGGAGAATACAGAAGAAGAGACCGATACTTCATCCGAAGAAGAATAGAAGATGACGAAAATGAAGGATGGTGTATAATAAGCAGGTATGAATATGATGTCTGTCTCCTTATTGGGTAGTTTTCTTACGATCGCGGCAATGCTTGTGACGATGCCTCGTTTCATCGCTTATCTGAAAAACCGCAACATCAATCAAGTTACTTCTGAATATGCGCTCGAAGAATTCAAGACGAAAGAAAAGACGCCGATCATGGGCGGCCTTCTGTTTGTGGTGATCCCGATCATCGTATTTGCTTTGGTCGATCTTGGTGGATTATCGGATCGCCGTGTACAGTTCGTCATCCTTTCCTATATCCTTTACTGTTCCGTCGGTTTTATCGATGACGCACTGGTCATCCGGTCACATTCCAATGAAGGTCTTTCTCCCAAGACAAGACTGATCATGGAACTGGTATACTCCTCCGCCTTATTTTTCCTTTACCGGGATATCATCCCGATGCAGGTAAGCATCCCGTTTGTCCATGTTAGCGTCAAGCTGAGCTGGTTTGTCTTTCTGCCTTTCATGATCCTTCTTTATATGGCAGAGGCCAATGCCGTCAATTTTACGGATGGTATGGATGGACTTTGTGCAGGCGTTTCATTCTTTGCCTTGATCCCGTTCGTGATCCTTTGCGCAAGACGTTCGTTTGACCATGTTGCCGTATTTCTTATTCTCGTCCTTGCAGGACTTCTTGGCTATTTGCGCTTCAATTTCCATCCCGCTAAGATCTTCATGGGTGATAGCGGTTCTCTGGCCTTAGGTGCTTTATTTGCGTCTCTTGGCATCCTGTGTGATATGACGATCGCCTTGTTTTTCATCGGCGGTGTCTTTGTAGGGGAAATGTTCTGTGTCGTCCTGCAACAATTATCCGTTCGTCTCTTCCACAAACGTGTTTTCTCCTATACACCGATCCATTATGCCTTTGTGATCAAGGGCCATAAGGAGACCAGAGTCGTCCTGTCTTTCTATCTTGTGCAGATCGTTCTGTCTTTGATCGGACTGTTTATCGGATTGAACACTCTATGAATTACCGTTTTCATGAGATCGATCCCGATCTGAAAACTTCAGTCTGTAAGTTAAACGGGATATCCTTAGATGAACTTAATGTTTCAGACTTCAGACCGGACTACGGAATGAAGATCCTTGAAGATATGAAAGAGAAACTTTTATCCTTTCGTGATAAAAGATTTTTTATTGTTGGGGACTACGATTGCGACGGGATCTGTGCGACGGCGATCATGCGCAGACTTTTCGATGATCTGCATATTGCCGTCAACCACTATATTCCATCCCGTACAAGAGAAGGGTACGGACTGAACGAGAAGATCGTCAGAACTGCTTATGACAACGGCTTCGGTGTCCTTCTTTGTGTAGATAACGGGATCAATGCGAAAAACGAGCTTCAACTGGCGTCGGAACTGGGCATGAAGACGGTCGTGATCGATCATCACGAATACGCATCTTTTCCGGAAGTAGATCTACTTCTTCACCCAGACCTTTTTGAAAAGGGTTACGCAGATATGTGTGCGGCAGGTCTGTGTGCACTTGTTTCCGGCAGTTTCCGATATGATCCTTTGTCACAAGCCTATGGCGGTCTTGCGACCCTGGCAGATATGGTGAGCGTTTTTGGGTATAACCGTTATCTGTTAAAGGATGCATTATCTATCCTGAATGAAAAGACGGTCTATCCGATCCACTATCTTCTCAAGAAGAAGGATTGTGATTTCGTTGATCTGTCTTATGATGTCATACCTAAAATCAATGCCGTGTCACGACTGGATGATATGCTGAACGTCAACTATGTCGTTCGCTATCTTCTGGATGATTCGCCTTCCTGCATGTCCTATTTAAACAAGATCGAGGAGATCAATACTTTGCGCAAAGATCTTTCCCGACAGATGAGTTTGATGGCGAGAAGGTTGGCAGATGAAAGAAACGATGTGATCGTTGTTTCTTCTCCCGCCTTCAAGGAAGGTTTGTGCGGATTGGTGGCAAATCGTCTGATGAATGAATATGGCAAGCCTGTCATCATATTTTCGGAAAACGGTGATCTTTTGAAAGGATCGGGAAGGGCACCCAAAGGTCTTGACCTGTATTCCTGCCTGGTGGAAATAGAAGATCTTTTCGTTACGTTTGGGGGACATGCCCAGGCGGTCGGCCTTTCCATCGAGAAGAATGATCTTCCAAAACTTATCGATCACCTGAAAGGCATACAGAGTGATCAGGATGATTCCGTAAGGGACGTTTTGTTACTGAATAGAGATCTTGTCGATATCGGTATCCTCGAGGAAATGAAGCAGTTGCAGCCGTTTGGAACGGGATTTGAAGAGCCTTTATTTGCGTTAGATTGCGATAGGGATATGAAAAAGATCGTCGTTGCCGGACAATATCCGAAATTTCTGATCAATGACCGTATCGATGCCATCAGTTTCAATCCACGTTTTCTCGACCGGGAAAACGGCAGGATGATCGGCCATTTGAAAAAGGATGATTATCATTCCGGCAAGCTTTCTTTCATAATTGAAGATTTGATCCAGTTTTAATATAATTGATTTGTGTTTTAGGAGGCTGAAATATGGATCTGAAAAAATATGTAGCTTCGATTCCTGATTTCCCTACAAAGGGGATCCTGTTTCGTGATATCACGCCTTTGATGGCAAACGGAGAAGCATTCCACGAATCCTGTGAAATGCTGATAGAATATGCCAGGAAGATCGGTGCGCAGGTCGTAGCGGGACCGGAGTCGAGAGGGTTCATTTTCGGTTGCCCTGTCGCACACGAACTGAAGATCGGTTTTGTACCGGTCAGAAAACCAAACAAACTTCCGCGCAAGACCATTTCCTATAAATACGATCTTGAATATGGTTCCAATGAATTGCATATGCATGAAGATGCGATCAAACCGGGACAGAAAGTTCTGATCATCGATGATCTTCTGGCTACCGGCGGTACTGTCGAAGCGACGATCAAAATGGTCGAACAGCTCGGCGGTGAAGTCGTTGGCTGCGCTTTCCTGATCGAACTGGAAGGCCTTGGTGGCAGAGAAAAACTGAGTGGATACGACGTATACACGCTGATGAAGTATTAAACATGATCGGAGCAGGGCTTCGATCATTCTCTTTTTGATCATTATGAAAGACCATTCCGTAACAAAAGAAGAGTTCTATGATGAGATCGGGACCTATATCAACAATCCCGAATCACTTGCTCTCATCAACAAGGCCTATGATTATGCATCTGATAAGCATAAACATCAGAAACGTTCTTCCGGTGAACCTTACTTCATCCATTGTCTGAACGTGGCATATGAACTGGCCAAACTGAAAACGGACCCGCATACTATCTGTGCGGGGCTTTTGCACGATGTGATCGAAGACTGTGATGTTTCGAAAGAAGAATTCATCGAAGAGTTCGGAGAAGAG
>CADBND010000013.1 GCA_902795875.1 uncultured Erysipelotrichaceae bacterium | reverse complement strand
GGATGGGATGATGTCGACACATTCGTCTCCCCACCAGGTGGCTTCTCCGATCCCTTCGAGTTTTTCCAGTATCTTCTTGTCTTCTTCGTTTGCGAAGAAAGCGGATGCCATGTAGATCTCTTCACCTTCGTATTCCCTGACCGGAGGGATGCCGGAGGATACGATCGATTGGACGCTTCGCACTTTGTCGTTGACCATATTGATATAGATCGATGTCCTATTGATCAGATACATGGCGGTCTTCTTTTCATTGAATAAGGAGATAAGCAGGTCTTTCAATTTTCCCGTGATCTGTTTTTCATAGATGATCTTTCCGTTTTCGTCGAGGATGATCTGGCCATTGCAAAGGATCCAGGCGTCGGTCAGAAGACCGTTTAGATCGAACTGGTCCATTTCAGCCGGAGCTCTTCCTGTACAGAGAAATACCCGGATACCTTTTTCTTTGAGAAGGGTGATGGCTTTGATCGCCGATGCGGGTATAGATATGCTTGAATGCGAGAAGAGAGTCCCGTCGAAATCAAGAAAGACGGCTTTTATAGGCCTGTTAGTGCTGCGGGATGATCCACATGTGTCGAACATATCAAAATTATAACATCGCAGATAGTATAATGAAGATATGAAGAAAATCAATGTCGGTATAATCGGTTCCGGGTTTATCGTTCCGGTCTTTATCAGTGTTTCCAAGATGTTCAAAGATCTTCATCTGCGGGCGATCTGGGGCAGACACGAAGAGAAGCTTCTGAGTTTCAAGGATGAGGTCGATTATTATACATGTGATCTGGAAAGGATCTTGTCTGACGAAGAGATCGATGTCATCTATGTGGCTTTGCCTAATGCCTTGCATTATGAATATGCCATGAAGGCTTTGAAACATGGCAAACATGTCATCCTGGAAAAACCTTTCACCGTTTACTACAAGGACGCGAAGAAGCTGATCGATTATGCTTCGAGGCATTCACTGATCATTTTTGAGGCGATCGTCACGATACACAATCCGTACTATCAGAAGGCTGTGAAGGCCAAGGATGAGATCGGTGAGATCAAGATGGTGACCTGTAACTATTCGCAATATTCCAGACGTTACGACCGTTTCAAGAAGGGTGAGATCCTGCCTGCTTTCAGCAAAGATTTGGCTGGGGGTGCACTGCTGGACCTTGGCGTATACAACACGCATTTCGTGACGGGAATGTTCGGTATGCCGAAGGATGTGAAGTATTTCCCGAATGTGGAAAAGGGCGTGGATACTTCGGGTGTGCTCGTATTGGATTACGGAAAGTTCAAGGCGACCTGCATTGCGGCGAAGGACTGCAAGGCGGATTCCTATTGTCTGGTACAGGGAGATAAGGGCTATCTCAGAAACAATACGACGAGCAGCCGCTGTGCCGATTTCGTTGTGAAGATGAACGACGGAAAAGAGAAACGTTTCTCGCAAGACAAGCGTGGTGAATTTGATTCCTGGAAATATGAGATCAAGGAATTCATCCGTCTGTACAGGAACAACGAACTTCAAAAGGCTGCAGAATACAACAGACAGACTCTGATCGTGGCGAAGGTGCTGGACAAGGCATTGAAGTCGGCGGGTCTGGATTACTAGGAGGGTAAGATGATCAAAGTAGGGATCATAGGTTCGGGTTTCATCGTTCCGATCTTCATTGAGACGACGAAACTTGTCAAGGGTTTTAAATATGTGGGTATTGCTTCTCCCGATGAGGGACAGCTGAAGGCGATGAAGGAGAAATACGGGTTCTCCTATTATTCTTTGAATAACGATGATGTTTTGAGCGATCCGGATATCGATGTGATCTATATCGGTGTTCCCAATGGCTTGCATTATGAGATCGCGAAAAAGGCTCTGGAGAATGATAAACATGTCATCCTGGAAAAGCCGTTCACATCTTCCTACAGGCAGGCGAAGACCCTGATCGATCTGGCAAAGAAGAAGGGGAAGATCATTTTCGATGCGGTGACGATGCTGCATATGCCCAACTACGAAAAGATGCGGGAGCTTTTGGAGAAGCTCGGTTCCATCAAGATGGTGGATATCGATTTCTCGCAGTATTCTTCACGTTACGATAAGTTCAAGAAGGGGATCGTCCTTCCGGCTTTTGATAAGAAACTGGCGGGCGGTGCTTTGATGGATCTGGGTATCTACAATATCAATTTCGTGACGGGGCTTTTCGGTATGCCGAAGAATGTGAATTATTTCCCCAATATGATGAAGGGCGTCGATACTTCGGGTGTTCTGGTGATGGATTATGGAAAGTTCAAGGTCTCGGCGATCTGTGCGAAAGACTGCAGAGCTCCGCTCAATGTATGCATACAGGGCGATAAGGGTCTGCTTCGTTCGGATGAGGCGTCCAGCGTCATCAGCCGTTTCGAATACGTCGATAACGACGGAAACAGTAAGGAATTTAAACTGAATAAACATGGCGAGATCCCGCATTATCATGAATATGTTGTATTCAAGGATCTGTTCAACAGGATGGATCTGGATAAAGCACAGGAATTCAACAAACAGACATTATTGAGCATCAAGGTGCTTGAGAAGGCTCTGAAGAGTGCCAACATCGATTTCAGTTAAGAAGGAACAGTGATGTTCCTTTTTTGAATCAAAAAAGATGTCTGAGACATCTTAGTAGTTGTATTTGATCTTCATGACCAGGGAAATGATCACGATGACCGCTCCGATACCGGTAGCTGCACTCATCAGGTAGGAACCGTAGAGGTTGATACCTTCATAATTCTCCATGTTGGCGAATATCGGCATGAGGACGGTCAATGCGATCAGCAGGAAGATGAGAGTGACCAGCCTGGAGGAGGAATATCCTCTTGCCAGGTACATCAGGATGGATTCCTTTTTGACCGGTTTGAAGTTTTTTGCCTCAGGCAGCTTGTAGAAGAATAAGAACCGGTAGGCCAGGGCTCCGATCAGATAGGCGATCACAAAGACGATGGCGGTGGTCACATAATTCAGTTTGAACAGCGACATGGCACCGAAGGCAATAAGGATGCTTAAGGGAAACATCATCGTGTACAGGGTATAGGTCCGTACATCGGATGAAGTCAGGACGTAGCCTTTTTTCGTGAAAATATCATAGAATATGGTCCCGTGTTTCGGGTCCTGATAGATGAATATCCCGGCGAGATCTTTCGCCTTGATGATCCTTCTGTTTGGCATTGTTGCTTACCTCTTCTATTTCATTATACACGTTTTCGTTGTGCTATCATGGATATGTAAGGGAGATACGATATGATAATCCAAAGTAAAAGAGTTTATATTGCTTCGGCGCTCATTCCGGCGCAGATAGAGATCGAGGATGGAAAGATCAAGGCTGTTTATGACTATGACCAGAAGGATGTTGATGTTGATTACGGCGATCTCAGGATCGTTCCGGGTTTCTATGATGTCCATACCCACGGTTATCACGGATATGATGCCACGGCAGGTGGAAAAGACGGACTGAAGGCCTGGCTGAAGGATCTGCCTAAGGAAGGTGTCTGCGGGATCTGTCCGACGACTTTGACGCAGGGTCATGATACTCTGAAGAAGGCAGTAGCGGAAATCGCTGAGGTGAAAAAAGAAGATCCTGAGGGTGCTGAAATATTAGGTATCCACTTCGAGGGACCTTATCTGGATGTCAAATACAAAGGCGCACAGCCGGAAGAATACATCGTAAAGGGTACGGTCTCGGAATTCAAGGAGTATCAGGAGGCTTGCGGCGGTCTGATCAGGATCATCACTCTGGCTCCGGAACATGACGAGGGTTTCGAACTGACCAGATATTGTGCGAATACGGGTGTCTGCGTTTCGATCGGACATACCGATACGAGCTATGAGACGGCCATTATGGCTTTAGCCAACGGTGCCAAGGGTTTCACCCATACCTATAACGGCATGACGCCGCTGGGGCACAGGGCAAACGGTGCGGTCGGTGCAGCTTTCAGAAGCCACGATACATATGCGGAATGCATATGCGATGGCAATCATTCCACACTGGCGGCTTTGAATATCTTCTTCAGAGAGAAACAGGGCTATGGCGTGATGATCACTGATTCGCTCATGTGTAAAGGTTATCCGGTGGGTTCGGTGTTCGATTTCGGCGGACAGGATGTCGAGATCTATCCGGATGGTTCTGCTCATATCACCACCGGCAAGAAGCAGCTTGCGGGTTCGACATTGAAGGTCAATGAGGGGCTAAAGATCCTGGTCGAAAAGGCTCTGGTTCCTTTCGAGATCGCTCTGGATGCCTGCAGTGTCAATCCGATGCGTTATCTGAACATGGCTGATCATAAGGGCAGGATCAAGGCCGGTTTTGATGCGGATATCGTCGTACTGAATGACGATTATTCCGTGAAGCAGACCTATTGTCTGGGAAAAGCTCAGCTGTAAGCTTATGAGACTGTGCTTCGCACGGTCTTTTTAAAACTATGAAAAAACGATTTGTTATATTGGCGGCAATTCTTTTGATCGGAGGTGGATGGATGTTCACAAGTCTTTTTAATAAGAAGAATGAGGAGATCACTGTCGAGTCTTTGAAGAAAAAGAAACCGAAATATGAAGATCTGCAAGGCGTGCTGTATTTTCATGGCGGCGGTATGGAGGGCTCCGATCACAGAGTCGAACTGAAAAAGGAAGATGACGGGACTCTTTCCCTTTCTAATTACGATTCTTCCGATCCCGGCCAGGCGGTGCGGGTCTTAGTTTATGAGGCCGATCCTTCCTTATTGGAACAGCTCGATGCCTATGTCAGAGAATACAATCTGTCGGTCTGGGATGAACTGTCAGAGAGTGAGTATCAAGTACTGGATGCCCCGTCTACGCATCTTTATCTATATTTTAATGATCCGGATACGGGATATCTGCGTTCGGTAAGGATCGATTATGACCGGGAATTTCCTGAAGGGGGATATGCGGTCGTGAACGGTTTTGTTTCCCTTTTGGCGGGAGGCTCTATAGATGCGGTCTATAAAGAGACCTATCTGGAAACATGGAATGAAGATAGGATCTATACGGGAAAAGATATCGAAAATAATGATGAGGAGATCCGGGAACTGCTTCTGGGATGCTGGACGGATGACAAGACGAAGCTGTATGTCGAATATGACGATACGATCCGGCTCATCACTGAGGATGAAGAAGGATCGCGCACGTTCATGATTAAGCAGATCATTCATGAATGCTATGAAGATCTTGATTCTTCCTGGTATGCGGTGGCCGTCAACGTGGAGGAAGAGGAGGATCAGCTGATCATGGCGATCGATGGGTATCGCATGTATATTGGTGACGGGGAAAAGATCGATACTTTTCTTGTGCGAAAGTGAATGGTGTGAAACTGGAATTTAAAGATATAGAAGAGAATAAGGAATTGCTTCCACAAAGCGTCTATGACTATATCGTTTCTCAAGGTCTGTCTAAGGCGATCAGGGTGGCGAAGATCGATCCGGCTTTTGCGGATGGGGAAGCTTTGAGCAAGGAGTATGATATTCCCTATGAGATGGAACTGAACTGCCTGGTGGTCGAAGGAAGAAGAGGCGAAGCAGTGAGATATGCCGGTCTTGTCCTTCCTTATGGAAGACGGGCGAATATGAACAGCAAGGTCAGAGGTCCGCTGGATGTCAAGAAGGTGAGTTTCGCCGATCTGGAATATGTCACGAAAGTAAGCGGGATGGAATACGGTTCGATCACACCGATCGGTCTTCCGGAAGATTTTGTGATCCTTCTGGAGAAGGAAGTCCTGGATCGGGAACAGGTGATCGTGGGCGGAGGACTGGCCTGTTCAAAACTGCTTTTTGATCCGAAACTGTTCCTGAATATGAAAAATTGTGTGATCGTGGAGGGTATTGCGAAGGAAGAATGAAAGAGCCGTTTCCTTGGGAAACGACTCTTTTTTTGTTAGGCTTTCTTTCTGTTTCTGAACCATCTGTAGATTCGGTAAACGATGAATCCGATCAGGATGAGGAAGAGGATGGTCCAGATGTTGTATACGATATCGATGACGAAATCGCCGATGTCGGATACGAAATTCTTGAATCCGTTGACGAAGGAGCGTCCGAGCCGGGCAAAGAAGTTCTGTGAGACCGGCGTGTAGACTGTCGTTTCATTGACCGTCAGATTGAGTGTCGAATAGGATACCAGCAGATCATAGTTCTTGATCTGGGCTTCCAGATATTCGATCTCATAGCGGATGTCGGAGAGACGTGATTCGACACTCATCAGATCTTCGATCGTTTCCGCTTTGTCGTAGAATTCCAGTACCTTGGCTTCCTGTGCCTTGAGAGAATTCAGGCGGGCTTCGATATCGGTGTAGGTATCGGTGATATCCTTTGTTTCTTCAGAATAGAAGGTGGCATTTCCGGAAGACTTGACTTCACCAAGGAAATCGTTGTACCGGCCTGCCGGGATGCGGATCGTAGCGTTGTAGTAGCGGCTGTTTCCGTTGCGGCTTCCGATGGAGGAAGACTGTACGTAACCGCCGTATCTTTCTACTGCCGGAAGGAGGTTTTCTAACAGGGCGTCGAGGTCCTGCGTCTCCAGGGACATGTTTGCGGTGAGGATCAGTTTCTTGTTTTGACGGATGTTGCCGTTATCCGATATCGCACTTTGTTGAGAGGATCCGGCGTCTTCGATCATTGCTTCCGCTTCTTCCATGGGATAGGAAGGGGCATAGGAAGCATAGCCATCATAATCATAATCTGCCGAATCGGCTTTGTATTCACTGGCATAGTAGGATCCGCCTCCGTTTGCTTCCTTGTAGGGGTGGAAGAGGGCGGGGATGATGTTTATTGCCAGCAGGATGGCGCAGGCGGCAGTCAATACTTTGCCTGCCAGACTCCAGCTGAGCGAGAAAGATCTTTTCTTCTTAATGTTGCTGTGAGCTTCTTCGATATATTCGTCATCGATCATGCCGATGGCGTCGATCAGTTTTTCTTTGTTCATGACAATACTCCTTCCTTGATGAGATATTCTTTCAATCTGTCTCTGGTCCTTTTCAGCATCATCTTGGTTTTGGATTGGGTATACCTGAAGCGTTTGGCGATGTCGATGATCGAGTCAAAGTACCAGTAGCGGCAAACGAAGACTTTCCTTTCGTTTTCCTTGAGGGTGGAAAGGAATTCATCGATCGTTTCGGCAAGCTGTTTTTCTTTTAAAGATTCCGAAAAGGACTTGTCGTCGCCGATGCAGCCTTCCAGTTCGTCGAGGGACAGCGTGACTTCCCCACCGCCTCTTTTTTCTGCACTCAGCATCCGCCACTTGTTTAAAGACAGACGCCGGCAGATCTTGCCTATAAAGGTCGCAAGATTTACGGGATGATGGGGAGGGATGGCGTTCCAGGTGGAAAGATAGGTATCGGATACGGCTTCTTCACAGTCCTGCTGGTTATTCAGGATAGCCCGGGAAATTGAAAAACAATAGCGGTCATACTTGTTTCTGGTTTCCGTTATTGCCTGTTCATTGCGTTCCAGATAGAGCTGTACGATCTTTTCGTCTTCCATGTTCATCCTCCTTTCGCCTATCTACTGGCATTCTTGATCGGTCAGGTCACAATTATTTCAAGGAATTCAGATAATCGAGATAGAGATATTCATTATATATGTAGCGGATCTGTGCCAGATCGTTTTCGATGAGTTCTTTCTGAAGGAGCGTTCCGTCCACCCAGACCCAGGCCAAAAGACGGTCAAACTTGTCATATTCTTCCGCATTGGGGTCGATCTCAAGGATGATCCTTGCGGCTTTTTCGAGCCTATGGTCGGTGAAGTGCTTCGCTTCTTCGTCGCCTTCTTCGCCGATCTCAGGGGTGTCGACTGCCAGAAAGCGGCAAATCACTTCCTTTCCGTCTTCGATCGTGAAGACTGCCGTATCGCCGTCGTGGATATACTGATATACGGCATTGTATTTCTTCGTATAGGCTGCCGGGGATACCGTGTATTCCGGCTTTCTGATCAGTGCGTAAAGCGCAAATCCGATAATAAGAAAAGTGGTCACATATGTGATATACTTTGCGTTTTTTCTGTTGAACAGGGATCTTTTCTTTTTCGGCATTTTTAGATACGAAGAGAAGCGATCTCCTTGAGCATCTTTATCAGCTGTTCCTCATCGAGACCGATGTAGCCGCCTGGATAAGTCTTTTTTGCGGTCATGTGGACCTGTCCGGTGTTGGCGGTCTTGATGACGTCCTGAATGTTTTCGATCCGCACGCCGCCTCCGGGCAGAAACTGCAGGGACTCCCCGTAGCACTCATTCAGTTTCCGGATCGTCTGACATCCTTTCAGGATATCGGGATAGACGGCTCTGCCGCTGGTGAGGATCCTGTTTACGCCGCAATGTATCAACTGTTGACATGCTTCGTCGAGGTCTTCGATCTCGTCAAAGGCCTTGTGGAATACGGCTTCCTTCCCATAGGATCGGATCAGATCGCACATCGTTTTCGTCCGGTCGATGTCGACCTTGTTGTCTTTATCGAGAAAGCCGAATACGATGCCATCCGCCTTGTTTTCGAGGAAGTTTTCGGCGTCTTTCAGCATGATCGAGAATTCGCTGTCATTGTAGAGGAAATCGCCGCCTCTGGGTCGGACCATGCAGCAGATCTTCTTGTCACTGTGTTCCTTCACGTATCGCAGCGTGTTCAAGGAAGCGGAAAGCCCGCCCAGTTCGAGTGCCGAATTGAGTTCGATGCGATCGATGGGATATCTGGATGCTGTTAGAGCGTCGTCGGGATTGCCGATGCAGATCTCGATCGTTACGTTGTTGACCATGATTTCATTATACATTATGTTAAGATTTAAGTATGATCAAGGGTGCTTTATTCGACATCGATGATACACTGTTTTCTCATGATATAGACAGAGTCCCGAAGGCTACTTTGAGGGCTTTGGATAAGCTCAGGGCAAAGGGGATCAAGATCGGTGTCTGTACCAGCCGTATCGGCGCGGAGCTGGCTGGGATTCCTGATGAACTGCTGAAGCGCATCGACTGTAAGATCGTAGGTACCGGTGCGACGACGATCGTGGAGGGAGAATACTACAAGAGTTATACGATCGACAGCCAGAAGGCGAAGGAATATACGGATTATTTTGCGAAACACGACATTTCCTATCATTATACGGATATCAATGGGGATGTTTACTATTGGGGCGATCTCGATCAGGTAAATAACGGAAACTGGCTTCGTTATGCCATGGGCAACGTCAAGTTCAAACCTTATGAGGATGAGGAGATCACCAATCTTTTCTATTATCAGGCCAAGGAAGAGGAGGTCCCCGAGATCAAGAAGATCGATCCGGATGCGCTGATCTCT
>CADBND010000012.1 GCA_902795875.1 uncultured Erysipelotrichaceae bacterium | reverse complement strand
TCCAGAGCGCTATAAGCCATATCGATCCGGGAAAGATCGATCAGAGACAACGTAGAACCAGTATCGGCTTCGCCCTTTTTCCGGATAGCATTATACAGGTCAAAGGAAGAGATGATCTCCTTTCCGAAATCTGCAGTCGATACTGTCGGGTCTTTTGCCAACATACCAAAGGCAGAAGTATAGTACCAGCCATCACCGCTTTCCGATTCTTCAGAAGCCAGATAATAATCGGCGTACGGTTCAAGAGCTTTGGCGATCTCGATATCCTGCATCAGACAAGCATCGAAACCGATCATGTCAAACTTCATATCCGCCTTTTTGATCGCATCGACAAACTCATTGACCATCATTGTACCCAAAGTATTATCTTCTCGCTTATTCAGTTCATCCTGGCCATAACCGGCGGAGAGACCGCCTCCATGATCCCACAAAACAAGAATATAACGGTCAGCCGGATATGCGTTTTTCGCCCAGTTAAGGAATTCATACAGTTCGTTCGGATCAGACATGCACATATTGCTGTTCAATTCCTGTACCATTTCAAGTTTACCGTCTGCGATTGCATAACGTCCGACCGTTTCGTCCTTGATGCCTGATGTGAACCAGCGATAAGAACCACCAGCTTGGACGATGAATTTCAAAGCATCGCCCTGCTTGGTCGCATCTTTCATCTGTTCAATGTTATAACTGGCCAGACCGCGGTTATCTTCAAGGTTGGAACCGATGATGTATTCCAGGACGACAACAGATCTATCGGAACTGTGATCGGGGAAATAAAGGTCACGTCCCGTATACAGGTCATCCAGTTTTTGTTTATCATTACCCAGCATATCTTCCCGGGATATCACACGCCCATCACCCACAAGGCCGCTGATCTTATCTCTTTTTTCAATCAGGTCCATCTCGACCATGAATCTAGGCGGGAACAGTGCTGTCGAAAGAAAGGAAACACCGTAAAAAATTCCGATCGCCGAACCAATAAACAGTAATTCACCAGCTGCCAGAACGATATAGCGCAAAGGTTTGTTTTGAATGATATATTTGTGTTCCGGGTAACCGTAGAAATAGTTATTTCGGCCTCCAAGGATGAACAGCGAGATCATCGGGAACATCATCGTAAAGATCTTGTATAGGAAACCTTTATTGAAAGTCTTGGCGATATTCCAGTACAGGCCCCTTTGAAACAGCCAATAGATCAGCATTGCGATCAGAGTAAAGATCAATCCGATGATCTTGCCATTAGCTCCACTACGTGTATAGCGCAGATACAAGCCTCCTCCGAGCATGATCCCTGTCAGAACAAAGACATGCAGATAATATGTCTTATACTTATATAGCCTTTTTGACAGTCTTTCTTCAGCTAAAAACGGAAGAAAGGCATAACGGCGGTCAAGATCCATTTTCGGCAAAAGCCTGAAATAGACGATGACCTGAATGATCCACGGAAAGATCCAAACCTGTGGTTTAAGCAAATAATAAATGAATAACATAATAGCGACCCGTCTTATCTTTTCTATTCAACAGAACCATTATACTTCCAGTTCATACAGTAATATAAATTGAAACAAAACTGAAATATCTAGAGTTTTACCGTCAGAGGAAGGACATCAAGATCTCCGGTATCACACGTGTGCCCTTCTTCGATCAGTTCCGTTATATCACCGTGTTTTTTGATCTTATAGATATTGTTTCCATCCGAAAGAGAATACCCTTTTTCGCTGATCAAATATTTACCGAAAGGATCGCTCTTGATATACATCAGTACACGATCCCCTTTCATAAATACATAGGGTCTGATCTTTCTTTCAAAACGCTTTTCATAGGAATCGATCAGATCAGAGATCTCGTTTTTGTGAAGTTCTGAAGAAAGAACGATATACTGAAATCCCATTCTCTGAAGAAATTCATACGTATGTGAGTTGCAACAATTTAATGTATAATAAGCGATCTTCTCTTTATAATCTTTCATAAGACCGCCAAACTCACAAATGACTGCCCTATCATTCAAGATGTATTCGGAATCGGGATTGATCACATAGTTTATCGGAAATACTTTATCGTCCATAATGATCGTGTCATTTTCCTGCAACATAGCGCCATCGTGATCGTTTCTGACTTCGATCTGAGAAAAAACACACGGCATTGGAGACCTTTTAAAAGAAGCAATCCTGTATTCATCAAACGCTTCGATCGCTTCCCTTCTGATCCTGTTCAACATAGACACAGGAAGAAAAGCATTATCGGTATGGACGCTTATCTTTTCCGGATAATAGACCGTATCATTCAGCCTGGAGAACTGTTTTGTGACGGAATCCTCATTTAATGGTGTTTTTAAGGCTTCCTGCGCTTCGATATCAGAAATGTATTCAAATATCTGGTCATTATGTTTCAGGATCGTCCTGACTTTATTATGAGGGTAGAGAAAGACTTCCAAGTCGAGCGGAACTTTCTTTTCAGTTGTTTCCAGGATCTTCTTTTCAAGGAGATGGTCCTGTGTCTTAAATACTATTCCGTATACTCTCTTCTCGCATTCTACAGCACAGACCTGGCCCTCTTTTGCAGTTGAAACCAGAAGATCATTTACATAGAGCCGATTGACGATAAAGCCTTCGTCTCCTATCCGGATCCCATCGAATTGATTCAATTCCCTGTTCAAACGGAT
Organism: uncultured Erysipelotrichaceae bacterium; assembly: GCA_902795875.1. Lineage (GTDB taxonomy): Bacteria > Bacillota_I > Bacilli_A > Erysipelotrichales > Erysipelotrichaceae > Colivicinus. The sequence continues at coordinate 19,247 of CADBND010000012.1, read as the reverse complement.
ATAAGTCAGGTTTTTCTTATGATCTATGACCTTTCCGATCTCGATCCCCAGATGGTTTGGAGTCTTCTGACCGAAAAGATCATTTCTGTCATAAAGAAGGTCGTTCGTGAAATTTCTGTTGAATAAGACTTTCAGATTTGAAAGCTGTTCTTCATCGATCGAAAAAGTCCTTCCTTCAAGATGAGAATCGATCGCCTTACGATAGAGTGAAGTGACATATCCTACATATGCCGGAGATTTCATTCTGCCTTCGATCTTAAAGGAAGATACGCCCGAATCGACCAATGAAGGAATATCATTCAGTAAAAACATGTCTTTCGGTGAAAGAAGATAATCCGTATCTGTTTTCACTTTCTTAGAATCCGAATCGAGCAATTCGTAGCGCAGACGGCAGCATTGTGCGCACATTCCCTTATTTGCAGAACGCTTCTTGGTTGCTGAGGACATCAGACATTGACCGGAATAAGATACGCATAAGGCACCGTGAACGAAAGTCTCGATCTCGATCCCTTCCTTACACGCCTGTCTGATCAAAGACAGATCGGATTCCCTTGCAAGAACGACTCGTTTAAATCCTAATCTCTTAGCCGTCCTTACTCCTTCAAGATTATGTACATGCATCTGCGTCGAACAATGAAGTTCGAAGTCCGGATATCTCTTTTTCAGTTCATAGAAAAGGCCGAGATCCTGTATCAACAATGCGTCTACATCACATTTGTAACATTGTTCTGCCAGTTTGACCGCATTGTCAAACTCCTTTTCATTCAGTAAGGTATTGATCGTAACGAAGACGCGAACATCGTGCAGATGGGCATAGCGCACTGCTTCGATCAGTTCATCATGATCGAAATTCCCGGCAAATGCCCTGGCAGAGAAGTTCTTAGATCCAAGATAGACGGCGTTGGCTCCGTTGTTTACAGCAGCTTTCAGGCATTCGAAGTTCCCTGCCGGCGCAAGCAACTCAACGTTTTTCATGTTTGTACTCCAAAGAAAGGCCGCCTAAGGAAGTCTCCTTCAACTCGATAGCCAGTTTGTTTCCTGTATAGTTCATCGCATGAACGACAGAGTCGAAACTGATGGTATTTGTCTTGATATTGTGAAACTGTTTTGCCAGATAAGCGCAGTCGTAAGAGCGCAGGATACTGATCGCATTTCTTTCGATACAGGGAATGATCACAAATCCCAGCACCGGATCGCAAGTCAATCCGAGAAAGTGTTCCACGCCCATTTCTGCAGCATATTCGATCGTTTGCAGGGCGCCACCCTGGTCGTAAGCCAAAGCAGCGGAAGCCATTGCGCAAGCAGTACCGACTTCAGCCTGACAGCCCCCGGTCGATCCGGCGATGGAGGCATTCCTTTTGATGCAGTTGCCGAAGATCCCTGCTATCGTAAGAAGATCACATAATCTGTCCATGTCGTAAGATTCATTGAAACGAAGATAATACATAAGCGAGGTAAGGATACCACATGCTCCAAGTGTCGGAGCCGTACACATCATACCTCCTGCCGCATTTTCTTCACATGTCGCATAAGAATAGGCAATCAGATAATCTTTTCTTTCTTTCGCCTTTTCATATAATTTTTTGGCGATACGATAATAATTGAGTGGTTCATTCAAAAGTCCTTCCTCATTCAGACCTCTCTGTACGGTTGAAAACATTACTTCCAGGCATTTTTTCAGATGTTCCTTGAGGTCAGGTTCATGCGAATAGGCATACGATAGAAGATCTGTATCGTTTTTCTTCAAGTATTCTTTTATCTGATCGAAAGAGTTTTCCTCATATACTTCATCCTCATCACCGAGATCGAATTCCAGTATTCTGGCTGCGCCGCCACCCAGGGATCTTCCATGCCAGAGCGGGATCTCTTCCTCTTCGTTAAATCCTTGTATGAAAAGATCATTCTCCTTGTTGTCATGATCAAAAACAAAATCGATATCCTTTGTATCCAAAGCTTCTTCGATGATCTTAAGCGTACCATGTCCTTTCGCAGTAAGTGCCAGTGAACCGCCTAATTCGATCCTGTATCTTTTACATTGAGGAAAATGATCGCGATACGCTTTTACGATACGGTATGGTGCGATCGTATGGGAACTTGATGGACCGTGTCCGATCCTGTAAAGCTGTTTGATAGCCTGCATAGAATCATCCTTTCAAGAGTTTGAGAATAAACATTTCAAAACGCGTATTTTCCGGAATGGAAGAATCAGACTTGCATTTGACATCGAGATCGGAAAGTTGATGAAGAAGACGCATGATCTCTTCCATATCCAGTTTTTCCAAAGCTTCATTGGCTTTTCTTAATCGATAATCCGTGATCCCCGCAAGTTCCATGATCTCATTAGACCGTTTCCCCAGATCTTTGTAATAAGCGATCTGATAAAGGAAACGAAGCTGATTCGCCAGAAGACCGATCACACTTAAGGCACTACCGTTTTGCGAAAGCATCTTTCTTTCAACGGAGATCGCTCTTGAGACATCTTTATCCGTAAAAGAATTGATCAGTTCAAAATTGTCATTTTCATCGGAAGTTGTGCATAGTCTTAAGATGACTTTCTGGTCGATCTTATCAGGGTAGAGTTTCAGCAGTTCGATATTCCGATTCAAAAGACCGGAATCTCTTTTGCACATGGAATTCAGAAGAAAGATGCTGTCTCTATCAAGTTTCAGACCTTCTTCCGAGATCCTTGAAGATACATAGTTGTTGAAATTCTTCTGATCCAGTGGATTCAATGTTATGATCTGGGCATTGGAAGAGATCTTTTTATATGCTTTCAGCTTTTGATTGAAGTTATTCAGATAGGTAAAAAAGATGAGCTGAGTATCATAGACGGGTTCATCTACATATCTGTATAACCTTTCCAATTCCTTATCATCCGTTTTTTTGATTAGAAAGTAAGGTTGATCAACAAGCACGATAGAAGCAGATGAAAACAGAGTGTTCCCTTGACAGCTTTCCAGCATGGAATCGATAGAAAAATCCTTCGAAGACCCGTCAAAACGGGAGACCTCTCCTTCGTTTTCTTTTATGATGTTGGTGATCTTTTCTCGAATAAAGAATTCTTCCTGACCCTGTATGATATATATCATCTATCTCATTATAGCAAATTCGTTTTTTGAGGTTCTTACAAACGAAATACCTGAAAGCATATATATACTTATCGTACCCGAACGGGCAGTGACATAATATCTGACCAAATACCGGTCCAATATTTCCAGTACTTCTTTGTGCGGATGATCATACATTCCTGAAGTTGAGATCGATGCCACTTCCGGCAGGATCTCCGAAATAAACAGTTCAGAAGAAGATGAAGAAGAACCGTGATGACCAACTTTCAATACATCGACATTTAATGGTCCGTATCGCATAATCAGGATCCTTTCGGCATTTCTGGAAATATCTCCTGTGAATAAAAAAGTTTTACCATTCACTTCGAGGGAATAGACAAGCGAGTTATCATTGTCATTATCAAATAAGCCAAGATCATAGAATTTGAACAATAGATCCCGATATTCAATATCTCTCCCCTTCTCGACGATATCTTTTACATCAAAATCCTTTAGCAAGGCAGAGACATTCCCGTTATGATCGGAATCGTTATGTGTAATTATCAGATGATCGATCCGATAGATTCCTTTCTTAAACAGTTCTTTCTGAAGTGAATAATAATTGTATTTCGGACCAGTATCGATAAGGATGCAGGAATGAGAAAAAGGATAACGTATCAGCGGTGCATCTCCCTGTCCTACATCAATAAAAGACACCTGAAAAAACGGTTCATTCAAAGGCAAAAGGATACAGATGCATATCAGGATCACCTCAACGGATCTTCCTCTATTTTTCATGATCCTGGTCATTTCCATAAACAGCAGAAAGCCCGGTAACGAGATGCTTCCGCGGATGTTCAGATGGAATCTGTCGATATATGTGAATAACCTGATAAGTAAACCATATGTCCCTGACAGAACAGGAAAAACAAGTACCAATGAGGAAGCTAGAAACAGCAGCGCTTTGAATAAAACGAACTGCTTAAAAAAGAATACATCGACAAGATCGCTCTGGCCAAACAGCAGTGAAGACAGGATCAAAAGATAAGAATGAAATGAAAAAGGGATCGAAAAAATGCCGTAAGCTTCAAACAACAAAGTAAGCAATACAGAGTTATTGTGAAAAAGAAAAGGATTCAATAAAGACAGGAAAATGATCTGCAGCGCAAATACCTCGATCCTGTTTTTATTCTTCATCCCGCATATGATTCCAATGACGATCAGATAGTATTTGATCCTGATACCAAACAGAAATGAAAACAGAAAGATCATTCCCATGGCCAGAAATCTGTTATTTCTTTCGATCCTTTTAAAAAAATAATAGGAGAATAGACCGTATCCCAGGGAAAGCTCCGTTTCATCTGAAGGATAAATGTCAAAAATGATCCTTTTTAAAGCGGAACATGTCAAAGGATCATAGTTTTCCATCCTGTCATCGATCGCTTTCCTTATATGGATCGTATGGATCTTAAGATAAGAATCGCATTGAAAAAGGACGTTTTTCTTAAGATTCGAATCTTTTTCTATCCTGTTCCCTTTCATATTGAAATACAAGATATCACCGAAATTCAGATCATTTTGTTTATCGATCCGGACTTTATAAAAGATCTTATCGACAGTTATGTAAGATCTTTCGGTTTTATCAACAAATCCGATCGGAATGATATCCGGAAATCGGCTCATTAAAAAAGAAAGCATAAGAAGCGAACAAAACAACAGAACGCTTCTTCTTGAATCAAATAACAGATAGAGAAAGCAAAGGATCAAAAGGATCGGACTTTTCGATAAGGAACAGATCGCCAGGCACAAGGAGATCCTAAAGAGTGATATGCTCTTTGATCTTTTCATATTTCGCCTGTCCTATGCCTTTTACCAGCATGATGTCTTCGAGTTTCAGAAAGGAACCGCAGTTTTTCCGATATTCTACGATCTTTTCCGCTGTTGATCTGCCAATGCCTGGCAATGTCATCAGTTCATCGATATCTGCCGAATTGATCGAAATCAATCTTTCTTCTTTCTTACGGTCGATCACGATCAATTGCCGGTTATAAAGCCTTTCTGATAATGAAACAGTATCGATATCCGCATCTTCTTTGGGATGTACGATAGAAAGGAGATCGTTGAATGTCGATCCAAGAGGTAATCTGTATACACCTGGATCATCCAATTCTCCACGGACCTCCACTTCTATCGTTTTCATTTCGTCTGTATCGATCTTTTCAAATCTTATAGTCCCGAAGGCACAATAAATAATGATAAATATCAGAATGATCAGTTTCCGATACATGTTTTAGGGATCACATGTCTGTTTTCCGGCATGATCAGGAATGAATTGACCCGATAGTTCCGGAATACGATATCGGAGTAATCAAGACTGGGAATGATCGTAAAATCCGCTTCATCGATATGATAGCCCTTGGGTGCTTCAAGTTCTGTTATCTTTATTTTTGCGTCATAAGGCATGTCGCCGATCTCAAAACCGCCATTGACTACATTAATGCTTTTTACTAATAATGAACTATCGTTCATGTTATAATCATCACAATAACCATATAGGTATGTGCCGGGGATCGCATCTTCTTTTATGAAATAGCCGTCCTTAAAGTCGCCTACATAGATATTCTGATCTTTCTCATGTCTGTAGAGTACATATGGCTTTTCATCTTTCTGTTTGATGCATAGTCCCCCTGTTATCAGGATCTTTTCTTTATCTTTATCACCGTCTTTATACTGCAAAAGGAATTTTGCACCATTTAAAAGAACGGAATGTTCCGGATTCTCCTTGTACAGACGAAGATCGTATTTTCGCTTATGATTTACGAATTTCACTTCAGTATCTTCGTTTGGATCGATCAGGACACAAGGATCGGATCGGAATTCATAACCGTTCCTTGGATGGCTTTCACAAAGGATGTACTTCGCATTTCTTTTCAAACCATAAATATAATTGTCATATGCAGAACCGCTTTTATAAGTTCCGATCTTTTGGACGATATAGCTGTTCAGATCATCATTGACGATCTTTTTGTTCTCACATACATATACCCTACCGGTATTTCCGCTTCCTGTCTCATAATCAAAATACCCGCTTTCTTTAGCGCTTAATATATCGTTTTTACGATATCTTTCATATCTTTCTGAAAGTTTCAATTTATCATCTGCGTTTAAAAGCGTTTTTAAGTCTACTGCAGCGTCTTTTCTTATAATATCGAGTATCTCATTCCCTTGATCGGAAAGCTCATATAACGTGAATTCTGCCCCTTCTATCGCTTGGTCGTTTTCATCGACTTTGTGATAGATCAATGTAAAATCATCTTCTGCTTCAATATCGATCGTTATCATTTTAGGGAATTCATGATCTCCCTCGTAGGAATACAAGTCCTGTGAAGTCTCACTCGTATATCTGTAAGAACCATCCGTTTCCTTTTTTCTGCTCTCCAGTACGATCTTATGCCGATCGTGATCCTTCAGTCTGAAACGAATACCATCCCCATCGACTTTCGCGTCTTTGATATCGTTTTGAATGATCCTGTATTCATCGATATCTTCCAACTGTACAAAAACAACCTCATCCAGAACTGCCTTTATATGCATATTTTCTGTTTCTTCTGTCTCTCCCTTGAAAGAAGATATTACTTCAAGGATCTTCTCTTCTCCATATTGCGATGCATCCTTTCCTTCAAATGAATAACGTATTCCGGAAGTTTTCTCCCATATCATCAGCTGTGCACCGATATAGTAATCTTCACCAAGCTGATCATAAGCTTTAACGATATCGTAGATATCCTTGTTATCATAGTTTTCTTTGTAATAAACATTGTTTACAGGATCATAGTCCACTTCCGGTTCCAGACAGAATCCATATCTTCCACTTTCTTTATTGAAAAAGCGTACGACCTTCAACTCATCGAGTTGATCACTGTGCTGTAAAAGGATCTTAAAGGACCACTTCGACATATCCTCGCCTTTCTGCAGATCATCGCTTTCTTTATATGGAGCGATCAGGACCATCATGACCATCAGATATGTCAATAGATTGTTCATCATTCCACCTCCGTATCATTTTTTGAAAACAAAGATGCGATTCCTAACGGATCTCGACGGTAAGCGGCGTTCTTCCTTCTTTTGTAATGAAAAAAACGGAATACTGGCCATTCCGGTTGGGGTCAAGAGATGAATAATCGATCGTAACCTGCATATTCGTATCGACAAGGTCTTTTAAGACCGGGATGATCGATGAGATATCTTCGCCTTTCTGAAAATAAATATGATCCTTACGCAAACGGAAGTATTCTTCTTCCATTTGTGGTACTTCTTCCTTTTCTTCAGATACGCTTTCTTGAACAGTTTCTTTGATATAAACTTCTTTGTATACGACTTTTTCGACCGTCTCGATGATCGGCTCGATGATCGTATAGGAAAACCTGTATTTCCTGTTTTCAAGATCGATCACAAGCAGATCGTCTATAAATTCATAACGGTACGCCGTATCTTTAAAACTCAGGATTGAAAAATAAGTATCAAAATCAAAATCCTTCGTATCATTCAGAATGATCGGCTTCTTCTGAAAAATAAGCGCTTCACCATTTGGTGAGAACCGATACGGATAGCGATCGGAAGCGATCACCATCAGATAGTTATAGGAAATAAGGTCAGTCACAAGCAAGACGATTATCGCTAAAACATATTTGAACATAAAAAAGAGCAGGTCCTCCTGCTCATTATTTGTATGAATCTTGTTGAAATCCTAACTGATCTTTAAGATCTTGACGTCGTAAGGCTGATCAACTTTGACTGTAACGACATCATTCACACGCTGATCAAGGATGGCTTCCGCCAGTGGTGTAACGTTTGAAAGAAGACCGTTCAAAGGATCTGCTTCAACGGAACCGACGATCCTGTACGTCAGTTTGTTCTTGGTATCAAGTTCCTGTATCTCTACAGTCGAACCGATCCTGACGATATTCGTCTTTCTGCTTTCTGCGATGACTTCCGCATTCTTGATCTGATGCTCGAGTTCCTTGATCCTGGCTTCAACTTTGGCCTGATGTTCTCTGGCTGCGTCATAATCAGCATTTTCAGAAAGGTCACCCTGTGCCCTGGCAGCTTTGAGTTCTTCAATGACTTCTTCTCTTGTTACATGTATAAGAGTGTCCAGTTCTTTTTTAAGGTCATTCAAACCTTCTTCTGTCACAAAAATCTTTTCTTCCATTTTGTCCTCCAACTTTGTTATTATATCACGACTGCGAAAGGATACTGTTTATTTTGGTCTTAAGCAGATCGATGGCGACCGTATTGGACTTTCCTTGCGGAATAATGATGTCCGCATACTGTTTCGTAGGTTCCAGAAACTGATCATGCATCGGTTTGACAGTCGTGAGGTACTGTTCTGTGATCGAATCGATCGTACGTGCTCTCTCTTTGACATCTCTCTTTAATCGGCGGATAAAGCGGATATCTGCCGGTGTATCAACGAAAATCTTAATGTCCTCCAGATCACGGATCTCTTTCGTATATAACGCAAAGAGGCCTTCTATGATCAATACATCACTCGGGTGAACGATCTCCGTGACATCGGAACGGTTATGAACCGTATAATCGTAAGTCGGTTTTTCAATCGTTTCACCGGCTATCAGTTTCTGAAGATGTTCATACATCAGATCAAAATCGAAAGCAAGTGGATGGTCATAATTGGTCTTCGCCCTTTCTTCCATTGGAAGATGGCTCTGATCCTTGTAATAATCGTCTTCTTTAATGATACTTATCGACTTCGTATAACGGAATTCATCGATCAGGATCGAAGCGATGGAGGACTTTCCGGAACAGGTCCCTCCGGCGATACCGATAACGATTGGCTTTTCAGAATTCATATTCCCTCCTGGTTTATTGATCACACGCAAGATAATAGTGTTCGATATTGTATTCGTGTTCTTCATAGGTACGCGCAAATACGGTACCGCCATCACACATGTTGGCACAGAAATAGAAATATCCTTCGCTTGAATCCGGATGCAAGGCGGCAATGATCGCCGTCTCGTTTGGATTACATACCGGTCCGGGAGGAAGTCCCTGTACAGTATAGGTATTATACGGATCCTGTCTCCAGGTATAATCCAATGTATCGCCCACCTCATAACACTCGTCTTTGCTCAGATCGAATGCATAACAGGCGGTAACAGTGGAAGCCAGCACTTCCGGATAATTCAGTCTTGTGACAAATACACCGGCGATCTTCTTGGAATCTTCGACGCTGCCGGATTCCCATTGAACGATCGAAGCAAGTGTGAATACTTCATGGATCGAGAAATCGGAAGCAGCGAATTCATCTTTGTGACTATTATAGACTTCAAGTGTCCTGTCCAGGAATCTTCTTGTCACTTCATCCGGATTGGTAAATTCAAAGAATTCGTAAGTATCCGGGAAGAGATATCCCTCCAGATAATACTTGACATTTTCTTTGAAGATCTCTTCAGTAAGGAACGGATATTCATTCATATAGCCACGGATAACGGATTCATTATTCCAGTAATCAAGAAGCTCATTTTCCGAAACAGTCGTATTCTCGGCGATCTTTTTCGCAAAAGAACGAATGAAATCACCTTCATCAAAAGAAAGGACGACGGTATCCTGATGGGCATTAGCGGGATTGGCAAGGAAACCTAAAAGTTCGTCCAATGTCGTCTTATGCGCATTTCCGTACTGATCAGTCATCGTATGAGGGATCTCAAAATATCCCGCAACGAAAGAATAGCCGTTAAAGATGCGGTTATAGTAATATACGATATCAGCATTTTTGATGATGCCCTCCGCTTCCAGTTTGTCTAACGTGGATTTCCCATAGGCACCCTCATCCACGATGAACGTCGTGATCTCACAGGGCACTTCGTTATCTCCGCAGATCTCACCGTTCAAAAACTTATCCGTAAGCTTCAGGGAAGAATTCACATAGAAGATCACACCGGCGATCAGACCGATGATGATGAATAAAATCGAAAAGATAGCGATCAGGATCTTAGTTTTCTTCCGCATAAGCGTTGACCACCTCTTCTATCATCGCCAGTTCTTCTTCATCTTCCACGGCATACATGTTTCCGTCGTCGTCATAAACAAAAGCAACAAGATCATCGGGATCCTTGTCCTTCTCATATACGACAGCGTATTTTTTGTCTTCATAGTCGAATGTGAGGTAAATCCTCATCTCAACTTCTTTACCGTTATCGTCTGTAATCAAAATCGAATCTTCTCTCATAGTCTTTCTCTTTCCATAAGTGTCCGATAATCAAACAGACTCTCCGCAAGCGGAGAGTACTATTTGAAAACTATTTTGTCATTAGATCTTTCCCATCATTTGCTTTCCAGATAATACCGGACAAGTTCCTCGATGATCTCATATCTTTCTACCTGCTGAATATTATTGCGGGCATTCTTGTGAGATGAAATATAGGCCGGATCGTTACTTATGAGATAACCGGAGATCTGATTTACAGAATTGTATCCTCTTTCTTCCAGAGCCGTTGAAACTTCCTTTAAAAGCTGTTTCATGTTCTCTCTTTTGATCTCTTCCGAAGTAAATAACATCGTTCTCGAATTATTTGCCATTATTTTCACCTCCCAAATTTTATTATACACTATGTGATCTTTATACAATCAGTTTTTCAACTTCATTCAGAAGGATTTGAGGATCGGTGCCACTGCCACCGCCCTGCGCCATATCAGGACGTCCGCCGCCTTTTCCGTTAGCAAGCGAACAGATCTTGGAAATGACCTCTCCGCATTTGATGCCTTCCGCAAGGACTTTATCACCTGCCGTTGCAACAAGCGAAAGTTTATCTTCATTCTTATTTACGATGAATACGAAGCCGCCGTCGATCTTGTTACGTATACCGGAAGCATAATCTTTCAGATTGCCGTTATACTTGTCCAAAGACAGAAGCAGGTATTTGAATCTGCCATTATCTTTCGCTTTCGAGACAAGAGAATCGGCTTGCTGATTCATGAGTTTCTCATTCATCGCTTTCAGTTCAGAACTTAGCTGTGCATTCTCATTCTTCAGCTGAAGCAGACGGTCGAAGATCATGTCGACATTCTTCAGTTTGAGCTCATCCTTGATCTTTTCCAGCTTGCTTTCCGTTTCCTTAAAACTGTCATAGGCATTTAGTTTCGTGCAGGATTCGATCCTGCGGATGCCGGAACCGATCGATTCTTCATAATTGATACGGAATACACCTAACTGTGCAGTATTGCTCACGTGTGTACCGCCACAGAATTCTTTTGATACATTGCCCATGGAAACGACTCGTACTTTATCACCGTATTTTTCATCAAAAAGGGCGATCGCTCCGGTCTTTCTGGCTTCTTCGATACTCAATACGTCGGTATGGACCGGGATCTGTGAAGCGATATATTCATTGACGAGACGTTCGACTTCTTTCAGCTGTTCCGAAGATACTTTTTCGTAATGGGAGAAATCGAATCGCGCATAATCCTTGCAAACATAGGAACCTGCCTGAGCAATATGCGGTCCAAGTACTTTGATCAGTGCAGACTGCAAAAGATGAACAGATGAGTGATTTGCTCTGATCCTGATCCTGTCTTCCTTGTTTATCTGTAAGTGGAATGCATCTCCTTTTTCGATCTTTCCTGACAAAACCTTAACATGATGCAGGAACTGACCGTTTGGCGCCTTCTTCACATCGAGGACTTCTGCTTTGCATAAATCGCTTGTGATAACGCCCTTATCGGCGATCTGTCCGCCGGATTCCGCATAGAAGCAGGAACGGTCAAATGCAACTTCTCCTTCCTCATCGATGCTTTCGATCTGCTTTCCTCCTTTGAATAAGCCGACAACGACGCCATCCTCTTCGTCATGGTCGTAACCGGTGAATTCAAACGGTTCCCGGAAATTAAGTAAGTCTTCCGACTGATTGTGCATGGATTCTTCCACATCCCTGGCGTTTCTTGCCATCTGGCGTTGTCTTTCCATGCACTTTTCAAAGCCTTCCATATCGCATTTAAGTCCTCTGTCTTCCGCAGATTCGACTGTCATCTCTTTCGGGAAACCATAGGTATCATAGAGTTTGAAGATGACTTCACCGCTCAAAACACCGTCTTTTGCTTTCGAAAGTTCATCTGCCAGAAGTTTCTCTCCGTTTGCCAGAGTAAGAAGGAAAGACTGTTCTTCTTTCAGGATGAGTTTTTTCACAAAGTCTTTCTTATCCATAAGATACGGATAGAAATCCTTCATATTCTCACATACGACATCGACCAGTTCGTATAAGAAAGGCTTGTCGATACCGATGTTGCGTCCATAGCGCATCGCTCTGCGTAAGACTCTTCTGAGGACATATCCTCTTCCTTCATTGGAGAAGGTAGCGCCATCTGCCAAGGCAAACACACAGGTACGGATGTGGTCAGCAATGACCCTGTAAGCCATCTTATCTTCGGAATATGGCTTCTTCGCATATTTTTCTGCTTCCTTGATGTAAGGAAGGAAGAGATCAGTATCAAAGTTTGTCTCGCCATCCTGTATCAGGGCAGTCAGACGTTCGAGCCCCATTCCCGTATCGATGTTCTTCTGCGGAAGTTCCTGATATTGGGAACGCGGCATCTCATCCGGTTTGCAGTTGTATTGCGAGAAGACGACATTCCATACTTCGATGTAGCGGTCGTTTTCGATATCTTCAAAGAAAAGCTTATCGCCCAATCCCTGCGGATCGTATTTTTCTCCTCTGTCATAGAAGATCTCGGAATCCGGTCCGCCCGGACCTTCGCCGATCTCCCAGAAGTTATCGGCAGTCTTGCGGATATGGCTCGGATCGATATCCGTCATATTCGTCCAGATATCAAGTGCTTCTGTATCATCAGGATAGATCGTGACATACATCCTCGATTTATCAAAACCGATCCATTCTTCTGAAGTAAGGAACTCCCACGCCCAGGTGATCGCTTCTTTTTTGAAGTAATCGCCAATGGAAAAGTTGCCCAACATCTCGAAGAATGTATGATGTCTGGCAGTCTTACCGACATTTTCGATATCGTTTGTACGGATACACTTCTGTGCGTTCGTGATACGGTTACATCTTGGCTTTTCTCTTCCGTCGAAATACTTCTTCAGTCCGGAAACACCGGCATTGATCCAGAGAAGTGTCGGATCATTGATCGGAACAAGGGACACGCCCGGTTCGATCATGTGCCCCTTCGATACGAAGAAATCAAGGAATTTCTGTCTGACTTCATTACCTGTTAAATATTTCATTTCTATCCTCCTGCAATAAAATAAAACGTCCCTATCTCTAAGGACGTCGTTAAACGCGGTACCACCTTAGTTCAAATGTTTCCATTTGCCCTCTTTTCCTTAACGCAGAATCAACGTCAGGCATTACCCTGAAACAAAGGAAGTAGCTTCATACGTCTTCTTTATACCCTCACACCGTCCGGATACTCTCTTGGAAAGAAATAACGTATTACTTATCTTCCCTAATATATTAACACATTTATTGTTTTGTACCCATACCGATAACGCGAACGATAACGGGAGAAAGAATAATGTTGGAAGCCAGTTCAAATAAGAAGTTTCCACCGATCATTCCAAACAGGATATAGGCACCTGTATTGGAGAAACCCAGAGCTTGTCCCCATGAAGCAACAGTTGGTAAAAAGAACAGGAAACAGCCGATCACGAAGATACCCGTATTGACGACCGGGCAGCTGATCGCTGCCAGGATTGTAGCCAAAATAGGTTTCTTGGAGAAAGCCTTATAGACCAGGCCTGCCACAAATCCCGCAAGTGTACCTTTCAGAATAACTGTCAATATCGTTCCCAGTACATTCACAGCCAGAAAAGCAGCAGCATCTCCGGATAAAAGCACCACAAGCGAGAAAACAAAGCCCAAAAAAGCACCTGAATAAGGACCGTAAAGAGCAGCCCCGACAACGATCGGTATCAATACAAGTGAAATGGAAAACGGACCGAATTTAATAAAGGATCCCAACAGCTGAAGGACAATAACGATAGCAGTCAGGATACCGACACCGGTAATCTTTTTTGTCTGATCAATATTCATTTTTCAAAATCTCCTTTAGAGTCGTGTTTCTCTTCTTCATCTGTCTCGACAATCCTTCTTTCAAGAGAAGCTGATCACCGATCAGAACGAGTTTCTTTTTAGCACGGGATATCGCCGTATAGATCAGGTTTCTGTTCAGCATATGAAGATTGCCGCGATTGAAGATAAAGTATACGACCTGATACTCCGAACCCTGCGATTTGTGTACGGATAATGCATATGCCAGAGCGATATCGCTCAATTCCTCATACTGGTAGAAGACATATGTACCTGTATAATTTACCATTAAACACTTCTCTTTGTCATCAATTTCTTCCAAAATTCCGATATCTCCGTTGTATACGTCATCACTCGGGCGATTCTTAAGCTGCAGGATCTTATCATTCTCACGGAAACAGACTTTTCCCGATCTTTTTTCGTTTTTATCGAAAGATGGCGGATTGAACGAAGACTGTAACTGCAGATTCAGATTATCGATCCCCCACTCCCCTTTATACATCGGTGCCAAGATCTGTATCTCATCGAGCCCATATCCTTCATTGATGTCTTCCTTGATCAGTCCGATCAGATCGAAACGGTCTCTTTCAATATCATAGAAGTGGATATCTCTATTGAATTCGCCCAGATCCACATCGTTGTTTCGTATCGCATAAGCCAGTCTTACGATCTCATTGTCTTCATTCTGACGGTAATTGAATTCAAGCTTACTGACAGGGATCGCCTGAGAATCGATAAGATCATTGAGTACATTCCCCGGACGGATGGAAGGAAGCTGGTCATTATCTCCTATGATGCAGATCTTTTTCACTCTGGAACAGGCTTTCAGTAAAGATGCAAAAAGATTGTTGTCGACCATGGAGAACTCGTCGATGATCAAAGCATCATACATGATCGGATTATCGATATTGAAAACAAAACTGTTGTCTTCTTTGTTCCAGCGCAAAAGCGAATGGATCGTTTTGGATTCCACAGAACAGATCTCGTTGATCCGTTTCGCAGCCCTTCCTGTAGGAGCGACGACGATCAGGTTTGAAAAAGGAAAGACTTCCTTAAAGATCGAAGACATCGCCTTAACGATCGTTGTCTTGCCGGTACCGGGACCGCCGACGATGATCGAGATATCATTTTCGAAGAAGGCTCTGATCGCTTCCTTCTGTTTCGGATGATAGGAGATCCCGAACTCGTTTTCACTCATCTGTATCCCTTCTTCAATATCTATATCGTCGCATTTCAAGGTAGAAGAAAACTGTCGTATATAGCCCGCAATGAATTCTTCATCCATTCTGTCTTCATACAGATAAAGCCGGTCTTTATCGCGGTAGATATAGTGTTTTTCGATACATCTTTCCAGGATCTCTTCAATATTATCCATACCGCCGTAATAATCGAGCATGTTCAAAAGCCGGTCATAATATAAAAAAGTATCACCGGAATTGAATGTGGATTCATTCATCAAATAAAGAAGATATGCTTCCCTGTACTTGTTTTCTTTGTCTTCAAAATCGATCGTTCGGGCAAAATTTCTTACTTTATCAAAACTGATCCCATAGATCTCGTTGTAATATCGGAAAGGATTGTCCTCTCCAACTTCCTTCGTTGCCAGTTTGAAACGGTTGAAGATCTTCTGAGCTTCGACATTGTTGAATCCGTTGGATACCAGGTAAAGCATCGTTTCCTTTTCCGGATCGGACATTGCTTCAAAGCCCTCAACAAGTGAAGCGATCTGTTTATCATTCAGGTCGACTTCAAAGATCCTTTGCGGATCTTCTTTCAATATCTTAAGGGTCTCACTTCCGAAATGATCATAGATCTTTAAGGCAGCCTTTTTTCCGATCCCGGGAAAGGACTTTCCAGCCAGAAAAGAGACGATCTCATCCTTTTGAGAAGAAATGTATTTCTCGACCGTCAGCATCGAAAACTGAAAGCCATATCGGGGATGATCGACATAAGTTCCGGGCAGGATATATTTCTCATTCCTTTCAAAATCAAAAGCAGGACCGGTGACAGTGATCGTCGAGTCCTGTGTTTTGAAGCGTGAGACCATATAATTCTCACTCTTGTATATGATATGGGTGAATTCACCTTCTAAGAGGTCTATGATCTGATTATCGTCCATTTACCCTTTCCATCAGCCATTTATTCAAATCTTTTCCATCTGTATATGTATTTTCGATCACTCCGCCACCCAGCAGTTCTCCATCCTTATAGAAAACAGCCTGTTGGCCGGGTGTAACGGCTTTGATCCCTTGCGGATAAGTGAGGAATGCATCTCCGTTTTCAAAGATCGAGATATGGACATCATTGTCCTGTTGACGATAACGGAACTTGCATTGGATATCACCTTCATCAACTTTACGGATCCAGTTGATATCGCTGATGAGAGCACTGTCCGAATAAAGGTATTCCTCATTTTCAACGGAAGTCAGATACAGTTCATTCTTTTTGACATCCTTGCCTACACAATAATAAGGTCCTCTGTTTCCGCCAACGCCAAAACCCTTTCGCTGTCCGATCGTATAGTAATAGACTCCTTCGTGTTCGCCAATAACTTCAAGAGTATCGATATCAATGATCTTCCCCTTTTTCATCGGAATGTAGTTTTTCAGAAATTCACGGAAATTCCGTTCACCGATAAAACAGATCCCGGTGGAATCCTTCTTATCGGCAATAGACAGATCAAGTTCATGAGCGATCTTTCTCACTTCGCTCTTATCGATATCACCGAGCGGGAAAACAGACATATCGAGTGCATTACGGTCCACCTGAGAAAGGAAGTAAGACTGGTCTTTGGATAGATCGTGCGCTTTGAAATAGTGATAACCGTCTTCACATAAGACGGATTTGAAATAATGTCCGGTAGCGATCTTATCAAAACCGTTATCTTCGGCAAAACGAAGAAAATGATCGAATTTGATGTACTTGTTGCAAAGGATATCCGGATTGGGTGTACGTCCCTTTTCATATTCTTCAATGAAATTCTGAAAAACAGAATTCCAGTATTCTTCGATATAATCACTTCGTAAAAGTTTCAGTCCAAGTTTTTTCGCTACGGCTTTTGCGTCATTGTAATCCGCTTCCTGCGGACAGATGTCGTTTCCAAGCGTATCATTGCCTAGCGTATCGTTGTTTAAAGCGGAATCCCAGTTACGCATAAAACAGCAGGTCACATCTTCCCCTGCCTGTTTCAAAAGATATGCAGCTACAGCACTGTCAACACCACCTGACAGTCCTACAAGAACTTTCATCACTCGTCCCTTATCTTTGCACAGGTATCATAGTGCGGACATACGTTCTCACAACGTGAAATGCTTCTCAACTTCTTGAAAAGTTCGATCTCTTCTTCGTCATAACCGACCTGCATATTCCTATCATCAATGATGATCGGACGTTTCAGGATCGAGGGGTTTTCAACGATGAAATTGCAGAGTTCATTGATCGACATCGATTCGATATCGACCTGATCCTGCTGAATGATCTTGGATCTTTTCGAAATGATGTCATCCGTCCCGTTTTCCGTACGGGAGATCAGATATTTAATCTCTTCTTTGTTCAGAAGCGTATTGAAAATATTCTTCTCGATGAACTTGAGATCGTTTTCCTTAAGATAGTTTTTGACTTTTCGGCATGATGAACATCCCGGCGATGTATATACGACTATCATATGTATGTATTATACAACAATATGTTTGATTTCATCTTTCCCTTTGCGTTAATATTAGTACAGGATCAGTAGTCTTGCGACCCTTTCTCACAGAGAGACCGTGGTTGGTGAAAACGGTCGGAAACCGCAGGATGAATTGGGACCTGGCTGTACGGACGGCACGAGTCGTTCGCGTATTTCCCGCGTTAAGGGACAAAGTTACAAACAAAGGTGGTACCGCGCATTTTGCGCCCTTGTCTATCACCTTTTTTATTTCAGGAAAGGAAATCAAAATGAAAAGAATGCTATCAGGCATCAAGCCGACCGGCCAGCTCACGCTGGGAAACTATATCGGAGCTTTACGCAACTTCGTGAATTACCAGGACGATTATGAAATGATCGTCTTCATCGCCAATCTGCATTGCATCACGGAATATCAGGATCCGGAAGATCTGCGAAAGAACCTTACTGATGCGGTCGCCTTATATCTTGCCTGCGGTCTGGACCCGAATAAGGCAACCATATTCTTACAGACAGATGTACATTCCCATGCGGAACTTGGCTATATCATGGCCTGCAATACCTATCTTGGCGAACTCAACAGGATGACGCAGTTTAAAGATAAATCTCAAAAAGGTGAAAAAAACATGACGGCAGGTCTGTATACCTATCCTTGCCTGATGGCTGCCGATATCCTCCTTTATGATGCGAATTACGTTCCTGTCGGTGAAGACCAGAAACAGCATGTCGAACTGACAAGAGATATCGCACAGCGTTTTAACAACAAGTATGGCGAGACATTCGTTATCCCTGAACCGTTGATCGCAAAAGTCGGTGCCAGGATCATGTCGCTTTCCGATCCTTCTAAAAAGATGTCCAAATCAGATGAGACCAACAAAGGCTGCATCTATCTCCTTGATGATCCGAAAGTCGCAAGAAAGAAGATCATGTCAGCAGTCACCGATTCGATCGGCATCATCCAGCTGGATAAAGAAAACCAGCCCGGTTTATACAATCTCATTGAGATCGCTTCCGCACTCTCGAACAGGACTATGGACGATATCGTAGAACAGTTTAAGGGTGAAGGCTACGGTAAGCTGAAAGGCTACGTCGCCGATGTCGTCTGTGAAGAACTGGAAAAGATCCAATCCCGATACAACGAGATCATGGCTTCTCATCAGATCGAAGAGATCCTCCTCGATGGTGCGAAAAAGGCTTCTGCGATCGCCGATAAGACGCTCGATGAAGTCAAAAGAAAGATTGGATTGGAGATCAAATACTAGAAAAGACTCTTACGAGTCTTTTTCGTTATCCAGGAATTCTCCGGATTCGATACGATCGAAACGTTTCGTGATCTTATCCGCTGTGATCCTCAGATCGCTGAATAATCCGCTCAGATTCTCATAGGCTTTATAGAGTTCTTCGTTCCTTTTTTCATAACGTCTGAATTCCACGGAAAGCTGAGATAGCAGCGCTGTGATCTCTTTCGCTTTTTCG
>CADBND010000011.1 GCA_902795875.1 uncultured Erysipelotrichaceae bacterium | reverse complement strand
TTTTGGAACATAAGAAGCGATGTTTCTGTGTTCTGCATAAGAAACATTGTTTCTCATAGTGCCGTCTAATACACCGTACTTGGTGAATGCGGATACAGGCATATCGTAACCGGATAAGGTATCAAAGCCCTGTACGAATTCATCGAAGTAAGCATCGCCAGTCTTTTCAACTTCGAACTTGGAAGGAAGTTCAGCCCATTCAGGTTTAACTTCGATCTGGACAAGGCCTGCCTTACCGGCATCAATCGCCTTCCAGTTCATTTCGACGACATCGTCGCCCTTCTTGCCGTAAGACTTCTTAGCAGCAGCCTTCATAAGATCAAGAGCTTTGTCATAAGGCATGATCTGCTCATTCAGAGCGAAGAATGCAGACTGTAAAGTCGTATTCGTTCTTCTGCCCATACCGATCTCGTTACAGATCTTGGTTGCATTGATGATATAGAACTTCGCATGCTTCTTGGCAAGCTGAACTTTCATCCTGTTAGGCAGATAGTCTTCGATCTTGTCAGCATCGATCGTCGTATTCAATAAGAAGGTACCACCGTCTTTCAGACCTGCGCAGATATCATACTTCAATACGTAGGAATCCAATGAGCAGGATACGAAGTCGGCATTGTTGACATAATATGTGCTGCGGATAGGATCCGGGCCGAATCTCAGGTGTGATCTCGTAACACCACCGGCTTTACGGGAATCGTACTGGAAATAAGCCTGTGCATACAGATCCGTATTGTCACCGATGATCTTGACGGAGTTCTTGTTTGCACCAACAGTACCGTCAGAACCTAAGCCCCAGAACAGGCAGGAAGTGTAAGTACCGGTGATCTTGTAATCAGGATCGACATCGAGTGAGAGATGTGTAACATCATCATTGATACCAATCGTGAATTCCTCTTTCGGATCATCCTTCTTCAGTTCATCATAGACAGCCTTGATCTGGTTCGGAGCAGTATCCTTGGAAGCGATACCGTAACGACCGCCGATGATCTTGACGTTGCAGTCTTTCAGAACATTCAGGACATCGAGATACAGAGGCTCTCTGGTACCGATCTCTTTCGTTCTGTCCAGAACAGCGACCTTCTTGACGGTCTTAGGAAGAACGTTTAAGAGATACTTAGCGGAGAACGGTCTGTAAAGATGAACGGAGATAACACCGATCTTTTCACCCTTGGCAGTAAGGTCATCAATGACTTCCTTGATCGTCTCAACGACGGAGCCCATCGCAACGATGATCCTTTCAGCATCCGGTGCACCGTAATATGTGAACGGCTTGTAGTCTCTTCCGGTATGTTCAGAGATCTTAGCCATATAATCTGCAACGATATCAGGTACCTTGGCGAAATGTTCATTCTGAGCTTCTCTTGTCTGGAATACGACGTCATCGTTTTCCGCACCACCTCTGGTAACTGCGTTGCCATGCGGATTCAAAGCGTTATCCTTGAATCTCTTGACCGCATCCATATCGAGCAGTGATTTCAGATAATCGTAATCCATGACTTCGACTTTCTGGATCTCATGAGAAGTCCTGAAGCCATCGAAGAAATGAAGGAACGGAACAGAGCCCTTGATCGCAGCCAAATGTGCGACACCGGCCAGATCCATCGCTTCCTGTACGGAGTTCGAGCACAGCATGCAGATACCAGTCTGTCTTGCTGCGTAGACATCTTCGTGATCACCGAAGATAGAAAGTGCACTTGTAGCTAATGCTCTTGCTGCGACATGTACGACGCCCGGTAAAAGTTCACCGGCCCATTTGTACATATTCGGGATCATGAGCAGTAAGCCCTGCGATGCAGTGAAAGTGGTAGCTAATGCACCACCCTGCAAAGTACCATGGACAGCACCCGCAGCGCCTGCTTCTGACTGCATTTCCGCAACCTTGACGATATTACCGAAAATGTTCGTTCTTTTGGCAGTAGCCCATGAATCCACCACTTCAGCCATCGTAGAAGATGGAGTGATAGGATAGATGGCGGCTACGTCAGTAAAGGCATACGCGCAATGAGCGGCAGCTGTATTGCCATCCATTGATTGGAAAATCTTTCCCATAATTAAAAATCTCCTCCTATGCAATATAAATTATATCTCAAAGGAGGAGACTTTTGAATAATGATTTGTAAGCTTTGACTCAGTTGGTCTGTTCGTTTACGATATAAACTTTGATCGGTGTATCCGTAGGATATGATCCTTCGGAATAAGATGCTCCGTCCGAACCAACTTCGATCTTTTCCAGTCTTCCAACGCCCTTGCTGGATGAAACACCAACATAAGTGACTTTGGAGAATACGGACAGATAGCTTTCCATCAGCTTCTTGGTTCCGTCATAGGTATCGCTGACAGTATACTTCTCCGGACGCATGATCGTACCGGTAGAAACAGATCCTCCGGAAACGGTGTAATTGATCTTATCGCCCTTGTTGAATGTACCGGTATCATTTCTTATGATCTTGCCCTTGTCGACCGTTTCGCTCGATTCGACAGATCTTGTACCCAATGTAAGTCCAAGACCGGAAATATAGTTTTTGAAGACATCCTCATTACTGCCGGATTGATCCTTCACTTCCACTTTCGCATCTGCAGGTGCCTTGCCAAGTGACAGGCCGTAATTGAAGGCTTCACCTTTTTCATATTCGCCATAACCGTGTGTCACGACAAGTCCCTTTTCGATCGTATCGGAATAGGCGTCCCTGTCGGAAAGGTGTGTTGGCTTCAAGCCTTTGGCTTCTGTCTTCTGTTTGACTTCGTCTTCCTTCTGACCGACATACTGGCCCTGTGAAATATACATATCTCCCGAATCAGAACCACTGCTTTGATCCTTCTTTCCTAAAGAAAGACCATAGTTGAAGGCTTCACCTTTTTCATAATCGCCGTAGCCATGTGTTACGACTAAGCCTTTTGCGACTGTATCAGAATAGGCATCACGAGATGTAAGGTGTGTAGGTTTCAGGCCTTTGGCTTCCGTCTTCTGTTTGACTTCATCTTCCTTCAGACCGACATACTGGTCTTTTGTGATCGTCATATTGTTTGCATCGGAATCCGAACTCTGATCCTTCTTGCCTAAAGAAAGACCGTAATTGAAAGCTTCGCCTTTTTCATAATCGCCATAACCGTGTGTCACGACAAGTCCCTTTTCGATCGTATCGGAATAGGCATCACGAGAACTGAGATGAGTTGGTTTTAAGCCTTTGGCTTCCGTCTTCTGTTTGACTTCATCTTCTTTCAGACCGACATACTGTCCCTGTGTAATAGTCATGTTGTTTGCATCGGAATCTGAACTCTGATCCTTCTTGCCTAAAGAAAGGCCGTAGTTGAACGTTTCGTTCTTGACATAATTTCCGGAACCGTGCCAGACGACATTGCCTTTGGCAACAGTATCAGAATAAGCATCTTTTTCGGTGTTGTGATTGGCTTTTATGCCCAGTTCCGTGGCGATCGATTTGATCTCGCTTTCGCTCTTGCCGACATATTCGCCGGATTTCACGACGATATCGGAATCTGATCCTTCGATACAGATACCATAGTTAATCGTTTCACCTTTTACATATGTGCCGGAACCGTGCCATACGATATTTCCCTTTGAAACGGAAGAATTGTAGCTGTCACGGCTTTCGGAGTGATTCGGAACCAGGCCAAGTTCCTTGACCTGTGTCTCGAAACGGCTGACCGTAAGATTGAGATATTCTCCCGCCTTGACTTCGATATCACCGTT
>CADBND010000010.1 GCA_902795875.1 uncultured Erysipelotrichaceae bacterium | reverse complement strand
TTGGTCAGATACATCTTCGGATCAAAAGTAGCGATCCTGCCACCGTAGATCATATTCATGACAAGTGTTTCGATCGCATCGTCTGCATGATGGGCAAAAGCGACCTTATTGCATCCAAGAGCTTTTGCGGTCTTTATGACAGCACCTTTTTTTAATGTTGAACAAAGTGAACAATCGATCCTGTCCTTATGCAGATTTAGTTTCAGGATATCGGCGATCTTGCTGGATTCATGGAAGATATCGACCGGGTATTGCCTGAACCAGTCCAGAAGAGGAGTGATATCTTCTTCTCCGAAGTTGAGATCGATGTGGATACCGACGATCTCGAATTCCTTGTTAAGAGAATTCTTTGCCAGAAAACGGTAAAGGTACATAGCATATAAAAGAAGCGAAGAATCTTTTCCTCCTGAAAGTCCGATCGCAATCTTATCGTGGTCTTCGATCAGGGAAAACATCTGATCGGCTTTCCGGATCTGTGAAAGCAGTTTTTTCATCGACATAAGATAATTATATCCCATGATATAATCATTTGTATGGATAACGTCCTGTTTGTAAACAAGCCTGCAGGGATCTCGTCTTTTGATGTATGCTTCCGTCTGCGCAAAGTATTAAATACAAAAAAGATCGGTCATACCGGCACGCTCGATCCCAATGCGACAGGTGTAATGATCGTTCTTTTCGACAAAGCGACAAAGGCCAATCAGTTTCTTGTGAGCGATAAAAAAGAATACGTGTCGTGTGTTCAACTCGGGATTCGAACGGATACACTCGATATCGATGGAAATATCCTGGAAGAAAAAGGATTCATCCTGCCAAAAGAAGAAGATCTGAATAAGGTCTTGTCTTCTTTTCTTGGTACAAGCATGCAGGAAGTTCCGATCACGAGTGCTGTTTCCGTTAACGGGAAAAGGCTTTATCAGTATCAGAGAGAGAATAAAGAAGTTGAATTGCCTGTGAGACAGATCGAAGTCTATGAGATCGAACTGCTGAAGCTTCATGAAGACGGATTTTCCTTCCGCTGTGTCGTCTCTTCGGGAACCTATATCCGTGCATTGGTAAGGGACATTTTGAATAAGCTCGGTCAGATCGGAACGGTATCTTCCTTACAGAGAACAGCTGTTGATGAGATCAGGATAGAAGATTGCGATGACCTTGAAAAAATAGAGAGGGGCATATATCGGACACACGGTCTGAAACAACTTCTCGAGAAAAGATATGAGTGTATCGAATATACAGAAAAGAAGGATATCCTCAATGGAAAAAAGATCAGACTGGAAGGACATGATGACAAAGTTTTGATCTGTGATGGGGACGATGCACTTGCGGTCTATGAAAAAGAGGGCGATCTCTATCGCTGCGTGAGGGGTTTATGGTAGAGGTCATTGAGATCAAAGACGAAAAGATCCCCGTACTGGATAGATCTGCAGCATGTATCGGTTATTTCGACGGTTTTCATCGTGGTCATCAAAAGTTGATCGCCAAGACTGTTGAACTTTCTGAAAAAAATAAACTTGTCCCGACGATGATCTGCTTTTCTCCCGATCCCATGGATGTCATAGCCGGCAGAAAGAACAGCCATCTTTTCCCGGATGATGTCCGCTTGCGTCTTGCGGAACACTTTGGTATTCACAGGATCCTGTCCATTCACTTTGACGAGAAGATCATGCGGATGGATGCGGAAGATTTCATACATAAATATCTTGAGAAAATGAACATCTGTTTCCTTGTTTGCGGATATGATTTTTCGTTTGGATATGCGGGGAAAGGAGATCCCGATCTTCTGAAAAGAAAAGCAGATTTCAATACAATTGAGATCGAAGAAGAATCTTATCTGAATAAAAAGATCTCTTCGACCCGCATAAAGAAGCACATCATCTCAGGCGATCTGGCTTATGCAGCAGAGCTTTTGGGCTTTGATTACTGTTTTATCGTCAAAGTTGTCAATGTTTGTCAGAATGGCACAAAATGGCTTATTTCAGGAGAATTGGTTGATAATGACTGTGTAATGCCAAAAGACGGATACGAAAACGGTTTTTTCCGGATCGAAAATGGAGTCTTTTTGATAGAGTCCGATCGTATTTACACGATCGGAGATAAGATCATATTGGGGAAGAACGGTATAAGAAATGAGTTTGTTTGAAGATAGGATAAAGGATTATTTCGGTAACGAGAAGGAACGTTTTCTTTCTTCTCTTAAGGAACCAAGTTCACGTTCTTTCTTTTTGAATACTTTAAACGCTGACGCGGAAGATATTTTCTCTTTGATCGATTTCCCGTTTCAAGAAAGCGGCATCTGTGAGAGAAGCTATTATTACGAACATGACAATATCGGCAAGACAAAAGCCTATGAACTCGGTGTGATCTATCCGCAGGATGTTGCGGCATCTTTGACATCCACGTATTTTGAAGGGATGGAAATTCCTCTGATCGTGGACATGTGCGCATCTCCCGGCGGAAAGACGATCGATGTCCTCAACCGTATAAAAGGAGACTGTCTTTGTATTGCCAACGACGTCTCTATGAAACGCTGTCTGAATCTTTCTTCTAATCTTGAAAGACTTGGTCTGGACCAGACGATCATCACAAATAAGGACACCGCAACATTGTCCAGTCAGCTTCAAGGGATGGCAGACCTCGTTATACTTGATGCGCCATGTTCGGGCGAAGGAATGATACGGAAATATCCCGAGATCCTCGACACCTATTCTCTCAGCAACATCGAATCGTTAGCTGTTATTCAGAAAGAACTCCTTGATCAAGCATACGAAATGGTGAAGAAAGACGGATATCTTCTGTATTCAACGTGTACCTATGCATTTGAGGAAGATGAAGATCAGATCGTTTCTTTTCTTAAAAGATATCCGGATATGGAGATCGTTCCCATCAATATGGATTCTCATTCCAAATTGGCTGGCACCGTCAAGCTTTCTCCGGTATACGGTACGGAAGGGCAGTTCTTCGCACTGATGAAAAGAAAGTCAAAGGGAGAAGAATGCAAGACCCGGTATCTGAAAACAGTAAAAGAGAAGACGGTCGAAGACTTTCTTTCTAATGATCTTGAACTGAACGAATATTATCTTTACCGGTCGGATGATCATTTCTATCTTTCGAAAAAACCTTTGATCGATCTGGGTCGCAATGTGTTGCGCTATAGTGTATACATTGGTGACCTGGTAAAGAAGCGTTTTGAACCTTCTCATACTCTTTATCGTTCCAATTCTTTCCGAAAGGATTTCCGTTATGTGTATGATCTGGACGACAGGGAATATGACCTGTTTATTTCCGGAAACTCTTTCCCTATGAAAGGGGAGGATCATCATTATCTGATCACTTATAAGGGTTTCTCTCTTGGCTATGGTAAATGCAGTCAGGGTGTGTTAAAAAATAAATATCCTAAAGGACTTCGAAGGATGCTATAATATTTGTGAGGAAAAAACATGGAATTAAGAAAAAACGAGATCGGTACATATACGATCAGTGAAAAAGCATTTAAAGATATTGCTGCGATCGCCTGTGCGAATGTGAAAAACGTCTATCCCGCAAAGAAGGATAACGAATTTGTCGAATGTAAGCTGAACAAGAACAACGAACCGGAATTTGATGTCAGCATCAGAGTCAAGCAGGGCAGTGATATCGTAAAACTCTGCAGCAAGATACAGGAAGAGATCAAAGAAGTCGTTCTGTTGATGGCTGGTATCGAATGTAAGAAGATCGATATCGATATCCAGGGCTTTGAAAAGGAAAACAAAACAAAGTAGAGAATGATCTCTACTTTTTATTTCGTCATAAGAAAGGTCTGCCGAAGCAGACCTTTGTATGTATTACTGTTGTTGCGTATCGACCGTGATCGTTCCATCTTCCGATGTGTTGATGTACACGGTTATGTTGGCAGACTTGTAGTCACTGGATGCCTTTAAGGCAAGCGATGTTACTGCCGGTGTACCATCGACCGTGATCGTCAAAGTCGGTCCGTTTTGCGAGATGCTCAGGCCTTCGTAGCCGTCGAGTGATCCTCCGTTTGAAGTTGTCCAGCTGTCAAATGTTGAGTAATCATCGATCTTCGCCGTTAAGTTGAGAGTCTTACCACCGTTGGATGAGGTCGGTACGATCTCGATCGTATGATCTCTTTCCAAATAGTAAACGACATCGATCCGGAAGGAAGGATCGGAGACGGTGATCCTTTGACCTGGTTGCAATTCGGCACCGTTTTGATCGGTTACTTTATATTTCTTAGCTAAAAGGTTTGGATCATTTGTGTATTCAGGATCCTTATAATTAACGAAATTATAACGATTCGCCCAGGATTCCATCTGATCGGCAGAGGCGTTGGAAGGGATCTCGATGCTTTCGGTGATCGTTCCTTCTTCACTGATCTTATTTGAAGTAAAGGAGCCGTTTTCGAATGCGTAATAGCCTTCAACTTTGACGCGGTCACCGGGTGAGGCAGAGAGGTTCATATCGTATTTGTTGTCTTCGGATACGACATGTTCGGTCTTGCCGTTTACCGTTACATCCGCCATATAGCGGATCGGGCCGTAGAGTTTCGTATAATCGAATAAACACGTTCCGGTTGCCGCGATAATGACTTCTCCGGAAGAATTGCGTAAGGAGATGTCTTTTACGCTGGATGCTGTATCGAGCTTGTTCTTATCAGGATACTCAGACCATTCAATCGTCAATGCGGAATCGACTTGGATGTCGAGGTCATCCAGATTGGAGATGGTCGGTGTAGCCAGGGAGACCAGCTTGACGGAATCAGATTTGATCAGACCTGTCGTACGTAAGGACTCGTCCATACCTTCAGTGAATGCAGCATATGGCCAGGTACCTATAACGTGAGTGATGCTTGTAACACCGTTTGGCTTGGTGAGCTTTTCAGGCTTGTTTTCACCATATTCATAGGCAGCATCCAGGATAAGATGTGCGATCTTGCCTTGCGGTCTGTCGTTGTAATAGAAATCTCTGGTGATATAAGAGGGCTGTCCGGTAACGATCTTTTCGTATCCGACCCAGGTCACTGTGGTGTATTCGCTTGTAGCGGCAACGAGCCAGCCGTCTTTGATCGATCCGGAAGGGATCCCGTAATCGACAGCCGTAGAACCATAGTCAGTCGTTCCGGTCTTTCCATATACGGCATATTCATCATTCTTGACGAAGGAATAAGAACCGCCATAGTTTTCAACATTGGAATACATCAGTTCCGTTGTAAGGAAGGATGCGGCTTCCGACAGGACTTCAGTGGAATTATATACCGGAGTGATCGGAGATTTTCCATTCGTGAATTCGATACGGGAGATCGTATGCGGCTTGTTGTAGACACCGTAGTTCATGATGGCCGCATAAGCTGCCGCATGTTGATAAGGCGTAACTTCACAAGTATTACCGCCGATCGCATATTGAATATCGAAATCATCAAGAGTGAAATTATATCCTAAAGATTGCGCATAGTTCACGACATATTCATATTTCTTTTCATCCAGGACTGCCTGAAGCGTCTGGATCGCACAGGTATTTATTGATTGACCGACTGCCTGTTTTAATGTGACGTCTCCTACATAGGTTCCGGAATCGTTGATGACCGGAATGTTAGTTGCCGGATCGAGCCACATCGGTCTGTCACATAAGACGTGGTCCGTTGCCCAGCCGAGATTCTCGAAAGCTAATGCGTAATCGAGGATCGGTTTGATCGTCGAACCTGGCTGCTTATATTGTTCGGTCGCGTGGTTCAGAAGCAGCTGACCGCCGTTAGCGTAGTTTCTTCCTCCCAGGATCCCGACGACTTCACCGGTAGAGTTCTTGATACATACAGATGCACATTCGAAGTAATCATCCGGGAACTGCAGATATTCTTCATCCATGTTTCCAGCCTGTATGGCGTCCATTTCTTCCTGGATGCCTCTGTTCATATAGGTGTAGATATGCATTGTAGTCGTATATGGATCGAGATTGGTAAGCTCCATGACTTCCGCAACGACCTGATCGATATATGCCTGATAAGGGATACCTTCGCCTTCCTTATCAGAGGTGTAGGGATCTTTGAGGACGTTTTCGATCTTCACAGATCTGGCAAGCTTGTATTCTGCATCATCGATATAGCCGTGATTCTTCATCTGATATAGGACTTCATAGACTCTGTCCTGTGCTGCTTCCAGATTGTAGAAGGGGTTGTAGTAATTCGGAGCGTTTATGACGCCCGCAAGCAACGCGCCTTCTACGAGACCGCATTCCTTGAGGTCTTTACCGAAATAGTATTGTGCCGCTTTCTGGATACCTCGAATGTTGTAGGATCCGCCGAAATTCAGCTTGTTCACATAGGACTCAAAGATATCCTGTTTCGATTTGATATTTTCTAATTCCATCGCCAGAGCGATCTCTTGTACTTTTCTCTTAATGCCACTTGCACCGCTTCTGGCTGCCTGTTCGCCGGTATCATCATCGGTATAGTAGGTGTTCTTCACCAACTGCATCGTAAAAGTAGAACCGCCTTGACCGAAGGACATCGTTCTCAGGTTTTCAAGGATGGCCTTGGTGAAACGCGGTACGTCAAAACCGTTGTGCTGGAAATAACGGGAGTCTTCGATGGCAACGAAGGCATCTATTACACAATTCGGGATCTCTTCGTATTCGACGTTCTGCCGGATGACCAGACCGAGGTTGGCGATCTCTTCACCTTGTGAGTCGTAGATGA
This sequence comes from uncultured Erysipelotrichaceae bacterium, assembly GCA_902795875.1. Lineage (GTDB taxonomy): Bacteria > Bacillota_I > Bacilli_A > Erysipelotrichales > Erysipelotrichaceae > Colivicinus. The sequence goes on along the minus strand of CADBND010000010.1, from coordinate 3,359 downwards.
CTCAAGATTCCTGCTGATCGAAATCAGAAGGATTGAGGACAGGCTTGTTGCGTAAAAGGGTCGCAATGATTACGATCCCTGCCACCAGTCCAATCAGTCCGATCGCAGCTATGATCGATACGATCGTAGCCCATAGATTGATCTTGTTTATCTTTTTTCTCTTTTTTACTTTGTTTGCCATAATTTCTCCCTACAATTCAAAAACGTTTTTCACGATAAGCAGGTAGTCACAGGGCTTTGTATAAGTTTTCGGAATAAGAAAACCGTTTTCTGTGATCCACCGGTAGGGAAGTGATTTACGCTTCCCGGCATCATAGAACTGGATAAAATCATTTGCTTTAATCAGAAAGTCTTCATCGTAATGTGTCATACGCAATATGATGAAGGCTATAGCCCCATGCTTTATCACGTCACGCAGATGCTGGATCTGATGAGCGTGAATAGATGAAAACGGAAAGGAAGTAGCCGATTCACATTCTTTCGCCTCGAAGTCGATATATTTCCCCATGTATATACCGTTGTAGTCCGTGGTGGAAGGAAGCTTGAAGTAGGCTTCGACGATCTTGGCCGCACTTCGTTTGGGATAGTCGACTTTGACGATCGTCACCGGAGTCGGCTTCTTGTAGATCACGGCGATGTCTTCGTTTAGATAATACCGGTTGGTCTTATTGATATCTTCTTCAAGAGACATGCCTCTGTTGGAAGCAGAAACATTCGGTTTCTCGTAGACTTTGCCGCTGTTCGGGTACTTCATATTTTCACCTAAAAAATATTATATAATAATGATGCGTTAAAATGCTAGTTTGCTTGAAAGAGCCGTTTTTTATGTTATTATTTATGAAGGAGATAGATATGGAAAAGCTGAACCTCACACCAGAAGAAATCCTCAATAAAGAGTTCAATATCGATTTCAAAGGATATTCTCCGGCTGAAGTGGATGCCTTCCTTGACAGTGTTCTTGAAGATTACCAGATCATGGAAGACAATATCCAGCAGTTGCTCGATGCAGTAACGACTTTACAGAATCAGGTCAAAGACCTGACAGCCAAGAATATCGAACTTGAAGGACATAAGATGGCATTCGATCTGTCGAATACGACTTCCTACAGTTCGGTCGATGTTCTTAAGAGGATCTCAAGACTGGAAGAACTCGTTTATAAAAAATAACATTCAGACAATCGCTGAGAGATCAGAGGAAAGTCCATGCTCGCACATCCTGCGACGGATGTAGTGTTTATGCCAAGTGAAACGATAAGCTTGGGCAGCGTAAGCTGACGGCTGGCGAATATCCTAAAGAGAGATCCATGGAGATAGCCTGTAAAAGTGTCAAAGTGACGAATAAGCAGAAATGCGGAAATGGAACGTGATAAACCCCGTAAGCGAGAAACCCAAATTTGGTAGGGGAACCTGGGATAGCAAAATGAAGTGATTTCCGGGGCATGAAAATGCAGATAAATGATTGTCCAGTACAGAACATGGCTTATTGAATGTTGTTTCTGAAAGACCCTAAGAGGTCTTTTGTTTTATATTCATTTAACTTGAATATAAATCTAGTTGGTATATAATTAATGAGGAAATAAATGTGCTAAAATAGTTTTATGAATCTACCGAACAAATTGACATTATTCAGGATCGTTCTGGTGCCGGTACTGGCGCTGGTCTGGCTCTTTCCATATAACGAAGTGGGTATTCATCTTGGATCTTTTACAATAGGCAATGTAACTCTTCCTTATTTGAATCTGATCGTTATTGCGATATTCGCGATTGCTTCATTTACTGATTTTCTTGATGGGAATATCGCCAGAAAGAGAAATATGGTTACCACCTTCGGCAAGTTTGCCGATCCTATCGCCGATAAGCTCCTTGTGAACATGATGCTTCTGATCTTATCTTACAAGCATATGATCCCGCTGGTATGTTGCATCCTGATGATCTTACGCGATATCGTCGTTGACGGATGCCGAATGATCGCTGCGCAACATGGTACAGTCGTTTCAGCAGGGATCCTTGGAAAACTCAAGACTGCGTTGCAGATGATCACGATCATAATCATTCTTTTGAATAATCTGCCATTCGAACTCTGGTTCATTCCGATGGACGAGATACTGATCTGGTTCACGACATTTATTTCTGTAGCCGGCGGTTATTCTTATTTCATGCAGGTCAGCGACAATATTTTTGAGTCGATGTAGGAATTCAAAAAGAATCAGCGAATAATGAATTAGGAGGGTCATATTGATGGCTAAAAAAGAAGAAGCAAATGAAACAAGTATCGATAAAAGGGAACAGTTGCTCAACGAAGCATTGAAAGCTATTGAGAAACAGTATGGCAAGGGGTCCATCATGAGACTTGGCGAGCATGCCAATGTGGATGTCGATGCGATCTCTACCGGTTCCCTTGCAATAGATCATGCTTTGGGTGTAGGTGGGCTTCCGAAAGGAAGGATCATAGAGATATATGGTCCGGAATCTTCAGGAAAGACGACATTGGCTCTCCAGTGTATCGCCGAATGTCAGAAGACCGGTGGAAAAGCCGCTTTCATCGATGCAGAACATGCGATCGATCCCAGATATGCCAAAGCACTTGGCGTCGATGTGGATGAACTCATCCTGTCGCAGCCTGATTCAGGTGAACAAGCTCTTGAGATCGCCGAAGTCCTGATCAAATCAGGTGCGATCGATCTCATCGTTATCGACTCTGTTGCTGCTTTGGTACCGCAGGCGGAACTGGATGGAGAAATGGGCGATTCGAATATCGGCTTGCATGCCCGTCTAATGTCTAAGGCGATGAGAAAACTTGCCGGTGCGATGAATGCGAACGGATGTACAACGATCTTTATCAACCAGTTACGTGAAAAAGTCGGCGTTATGTTTGGGAATCCGGAAACAACGACAGGCGGCAGGGCCTTGAAGTTCTATTCTACGATCCGTATGGAAGTGCGTAAATCCGAAGCGATCAAAAACGGTCAGGAAGTGATCGGAAATAAAGTCAATGTCAAGATCGCCAAGAATAAGGTCGCTCCGCCTTTCAAGACCTGCCAGGTCGAGATCTATTATGGCGAAGGGATCTCTCATCTTTCGGAAGTCATCAATATGGGCGTAGAAATGGGAATCATCGAGAAGTCCGGTTCATGGTATGCCTATAAAGGAGAAAAGATCGGACAGGGAAGTGATGCCGTAAGAGCTTATCTGCAGGCAAATCCTGCTATCGATGAAGAGATCACTGCTCAAATCAAGGAAAAAATGATCAATAAAAATGAAGATCAATGATCTTCATTTTTTTATGAAACGTTCGATGATCTCGGTGATTGGAGAATGGTCGTTGTCACTTTGCAGGATGATATCGCAGACATCTCGGA
>CADBND010000009.1 GCA_902795875.1 uncultured Erysipelotrichaceae bacterium | reverse complement strand
GATACCGAATATGTCCAGATTCTTGTTAATCCGGAAGAAAAGAAACTGGTGGTAAGGCCAAGTGAAGAATCGGAGAAGGATTCGTTCCGGTGGAAAAGCGTCGGCGGCAAATTGAAGCCTAAACAGATTTCATGCAAGATTTTCTTTGCAAAAGTGTATTCTCTCATGGGGTGGGATTTCAACAACCGGTATAAGCTTCTGGGAAAACTCATAAGATCAAACGGAGAGCTCCTTTTCGTTTTCGATCTGAACTCGCCGGAAATCTTTGTAAAGAAGGAAATTAACGGCGTTTTGAAAAATTCCAGAGCCCCTGTATACCCGGAAGACTGGAAAGATCATTTCGGCCTGACTGTACAGGAACATCAGGCCAACCTGCAGATCAATATATTCAACGGCTATGCCGTGTTCGGTATACAGGAGAAATGAAAGAAGGTGCAAAAGCAATGAAAGATAAAGTGAAACCTGTCATTTCGATTGTCGACAGGTCCAGAAAAAGAATCAGAATACACAGGATAACGCTGCATCTGCTTGGCGATCCGGAATACATCCAGCTGCTGGTCAATCCTGCTTCGAAGACAATAGCGATAAGAAAAGGCAGCGTGAACGATCCGCTTTCTCTTCGTGTATATCCGGTTGACAGCGAAAAGGATTCTTTTGAAATACGTTCATCCGTCCTTATGAAATCACTGAAAATGGTTTTTACAGATCTGAAAGAGGGAAACAGTTACCGTATATCTGGACAGATGGATTCAAACAATGAGGTTGCCCAGTTCAGACTGAATGACTGTATCAGCAGCGAGGAGGAGCTATGAGTGATAAGTATCGCGTATCATCGGATATCAGGCTGTTGATTCAGAAGAACGATACTTACGAGTATCGGGCCCTGAAAGAAAAAATAAAGAATCATGAAATGATTCCCAAAATAATTGTGTGGAAAGATATCGTTATAGATAACATTTATATTTACGAACTATGCGTAAAGAACGAAATTGAATTCAGGCTGTACAACATGGATTTTCCATCAATTTATCATGTTTATTCATGGATTTGTTCGGACCAGCTGGAGAGAAAAGATATCACGAGCACTACAAGAAGGTTCTTGCTCGGCTATCTGGCTCTGTCCGAATCGGCAATACACCGCAATGCCGTTGATAAGAAAGTAAAGGATGTTCCTGCCAGAAAGGATGCAGTCGATATCGTAGCGAAATGCTACGGCTTGTCCTCCGTATGCATTTTCAATTATAAGAGACTTACTGAAAGCATTCTGAGAATAAACGAGATCAGCCCGACGATGGCGGGTTTTATTCTGAATGAAAAATTCAAGATTACTGCCCAGCAGATAATCAGTCTAGGCAATAAAACGAGTTCGGAAATAATGATGCTGACCAAAGAAGCCGCTAAATCGTCCGATGGAGTCCTAAAATATACCGAAATGAATAAAAAGATACTTCAGGATAAGAAACTTAGCGGCCGGAACAGAAGAAAACCATCAGATGAAACATTGCCGGAAATCAGGAAAATGCCCGAATATGATCCTGACGCCGAACTCAACAGCCTGTCTCTGACATTGCCTACCTGGATCAATACAATCAACCGAATACGAACATCTTTTATTGGCGATTCTTCAATCAAAGCGAGGAATGATCTTCACATGGGGCTGTGTCGACTGTCAGATGTGACTGAACTGCTGAAAAATCATTTGGAGGGAAGTATAGATGAAGATTACAGATAACAGCGAATTTGTGCCGAATGTCCATTTTGACCTGATTCCGATTAAAAATCTCGTTTCAAATCAGGACTACCAGAGAAACATCTCAATCAGGCACGTCAGAAAAGCAGCAAACAATTTTGATCTATATCAGATCAATCCGGTGAAGGTGTCCAGAAGAGATGGAGTCAATTATGTTTTCAATGGACAGCATACTGTTGAGATTGTAGCTGAAGTATCCGGATCCAGGGATACACCGGTGTGGTGCATGATATATGATGATCTGGAGTATTCTCACGAAGCCGAGATATTTGCGAATCAGATGAAATATGTTAAGCAGCTGCTGCCGTATGAAATATTTCAGGCAAATATTGAAGCCGGAAACGATGAACAGCTTATGATAAAGGCCCTTGTAGAATCTTATGGTCTGACCATATGCGGCACAAAGAAGCCTGGCGGAATATGTGCTGTTTCGGCGTTGGAAAAGGCATATGAAAATTACGGATTTGATGTTCTGGATAGAACTCTTCGGCTATTGGTCGGTACATGGGAAGGGGAAGATATGTCACTAAGTTCGAACATGATTTCCGGTGTAGCAAAACTGATCGCGACTTATGGTGACAAGCTGGATGACGATCTGTTCAAGGAAAGACTGGGAAAGATTTCTTGTAAAGAGCTAAGCAGAACGGCCAAAGAGAGAGGATCGGGATCATTGGGATATGCCGAGGCTATTGTGAATTTTTATAATAAACGTACTCGTTTCGGCTTATCAATACATGAATTGTACGGAAAGAACAAGAAGAAAGAAGCAATGATCGATGATCAAGAGACTTATGATGATTCTGAAGAGGAAACGGAAGAGTTTCGGTTATTGTGATCGTTTAATAAGGTATAAAAATGTTTTTTGAAGCAAAAATGCATCAGATAGTCTGGTTTTCGATTCTATTGATGCATTTTTATATAAGCCATTAGGGTTTACCCAAATGGAGGCGGTAATATGGCAAATATTGCGTATATTCGTGTTAGTAGCACTGACCAGAATACTTCTAGGCAAGAAGAATTATTTCGGAATATGAGTATTGACAAATATTATATCGAAAAAGTATCGGGGAAAAACATAAAAGATAGACCAGAGTTGATAAATATGATGAATTATGTCAGAGAAGGAGATACAGTTATTGTTGAATCAATTTCCAGATTTGGAAGATCACTTCAGGATCTTTTGGTTCTTATAACTCAACTGAATGAGAAAGGTGTTCAATTCATATCGTTGAAAGAAGGCGATATAGACACAACAACACCGACTGGAAAACTTGTGTTTTCCATATTCTCATCTTTAGCCGAGTTTGAAAGAGACACAATAAGACAACGGCAAGCCGAAGGTATTGCAATTGCAAAAGAAAAGGGCGTTTATAAAGGAAGGGCTAAAAAAGATATAAATAATGACATGCTAGTTCAATTATTAAATCGATGGAAAAACGGAGAAATAAAAAAGAGCTACATTTGTAAACAACTGAATATATCAATGTCAACACTAAATAGAAGAATTAAAGAGTGTTGACTAAATAAACCAGTGGCCTTTTGTCTTTCTGAATTATAATAAAAGTATCTCAAACACAGAATACAATTTATTCATATTTCGGAGGGATCATTATGAAAATCGCATTTGAAAATCTAAAATCAGCAGATTTGATTGTTGATACAATTTACGAAGGCGGAAAAGTAAACGGCAAAGGATCCGAAGTATTATCAAAACTTCTTCCTGGTTGTAGCAATTCAGGAGGCTTCAGAAAAGTAATGAGAAAAGATGGAAGCGGACTTCCTGCATATGTTGTTTTGTATACTTCTATGTCAGAACTGGCTTGGCCTGATTATCTTGATGAAGAAACAGGCATTTTTAGATACTATGGTGATAATCGAAATCCCGGGAAAGCTTTATTAGATACTCCTAGAAAAGGAAACCAGCTCTTGGAGTTTGTTTTTGATTCTTTAAATAGTCGTGATGGTTCAATCAAAGACATTCCGCCATTTTTTATTTTTAAAAAAACTGGCAACGGATGGGATGTACAGTTTTTGGGGTTAGCTGCACCAGGCAATCCAAAACTCTCTCCAGATAAGGATTTGATAGCGTTCTGGAGAACGTTAGACGAAAAAAGGTTCCAAAACTATGAAGCTTATTTTACCGTGCTTGATACAGAACATGCCATTGATAGACGTTGGTTGAACGCGTTGATATACAACCATGATGATAGTTTGCAATATGCACCATCCGCTTGGATACAATTCATAAACAAAGGAAGAAATGGAATTAGGCCACTAATAGCAAAGAGATTACCAAAAGTACCTGATAAATACATACAATTACAAAGTGATAACGAAGGTATGCTTTGTTTGGATATTATAAGAAATCATTATAAAGACAATGCATATGGTTTTGAGCGTTGTGCTCAAGATCTACTAGAAAAAATGGATGAACGGTTTCAAGACTTCAACCTTACCAGACCATGGAGAGATGGGGGGCGAGATG
>CADBND010000008.1 GCA_902795875.1 uncultured Erysipelotrichaceae bacterium | reverse complement strand
TTCAATCATTTTCTGAGGAAGTTTCTTTCCAATGAAAGAGGAATCCTTCTGGGGTACAGTTTATTTAAAGGCTTTTTTGATTGTTTTCGTCTATTCCCACTCGATCGTGGAGACCGGTTTATCTGAGAAATCCCAGAGGACTCTGTTGATGCCCGGTACTTCCTTAATGATCCTGTCACGGATCTTGTATAAGGTCTTATAGGGGATCTCGAACGATTTTGCGGTGACCGCATCTTTCGTGTTGATCGCACGAATGACAGCCGCCCAGCCCATATATCTCTTTCCGTCTTTGATGCCGGTAGATTTGAGATCAGGGATGACACAGAAATACTGCCACGGTTTTTCTTTGAGCTTGCCGATCTCTTCGCGGACGATCGCATCCGCTTCTCTTAAAGCGTTGAGTCTGTCCTTCGTGATCGCGCCGACACATCTTACGCCAAGACCCGGTCCCGGGAACGGCTGCCGGTAGACCATACTTTTCGGAAGACCGAGTGCTTCGCCGACGACCCGGACTTCATCCTTGTAGAGGTACTTCACCGGTTCTACCAGTTCGAAGTCGAGTTCTTTGGGAAGTCCGCCAACATTGTGATGTGCTTTGACACCTTTGGATTCCAGGATGTCAGGATAGATCGTTCCCTGTGCCAGGAAACGGATGCCCTTGATCTTCTTGGCTTCCTTGGCAAAGACATCGATGAAGACTTTGCCGATGATCTTTCTCTTTGTTTCCGGATCATCGACGCCTTTCAGTTCTTTGAGGAAACGGTTGGATGCATCCACATATCTGAGGTTGGCTCCCATGTTTTCCCTGAACACTTCGATGACCTGTTCCGGTTCTCCCTTTCTCAGTAAGCCGTGATTGACATGTACGCAGACAAGCTTGTCACCGATCGCTTTGATGAGAAGTGCTGCGACGACGGAAGAATCGACTCCTCCCGACAGGGCAAGCAGGACTTTCTGGTCTCCTACCTGTTCCTGTATCTCTTTGATCTGTGCGGCAATGAATTTTTCTGCCGCTTTCTTTGTTGTGATCCTTTTCAGACTTTCCGGTCTTTTATCCATTTGTTCTTCCTCCGCTGCTGTTCTTCAGTAAGACGTCATGTGCTCCGCCTTCCGAAATGGAAGTGGAAGACACCAGTGTCAGTTTCGCTTTCTTCTGGAACTCCGGTATCGTGATGGCACCGCAGTTGCACATGGTCGATTTGATCTTATAGGTCGTGAGCCTCACGTTTTCCATCAGACTTCCAGCATAAGGCACATAGGAATCGACACCTTCTTCGAATGAGAGCTTCTGTTCACCGCCGATATCGTAACGCTGCCAGTTGCGGGCTCTTGCGCTTCCCTCGCCCCAGTATTCCTTATAGTAGGTCCCGTTGATCATGACCTTGTTTGTCGGAGATTCGTCAAATCTTGCGAAATATCTTCCCAGCATGACGAAGTCGGCACCCATCGCCAGCGCGAGCGTGATCTGATGATCAAAGACGATGCCGCCATCCGAACATACCGGTACATAGATCCCGGTCTTCTTGTAGTAGGCATCACGGGCTTTGCATACATCCATCAGTGCCGATGCCTGTCCTCTGCCTATGCCCTTGGTCTCTCTGGTGATACAGATGCTGCCTCCACCAATACCGACCTTGACGAAGTCTGCTCCGGCATCCGCTAAAAATTTAAATCCTTCTTCGTCTACGACATTTCCGGCGCCGCAGAGCACCTTTCCTTTGTATTTCTTCCGGATCCACTCCAGAGTCTCAGCTTGCCAGTCAGAGAAGCCTTCCGATGAATCGATACAGAGCACATCGGCACCCGCTTCCACCAGAGCCGGTACCCTGTCTTTATAGTCGCGGGAATTGATACCGGCACCGACCACATATCTCTTGTCCTCGTCAAGCAGTTCATCGGGATGGTCCTTATGCGATTCGTAATCCTTACGGAATACGAGAGCTTTCAACTTCCCTTTTTTGTCGACGATCGGCAATGTATTGAGCTTATGCTCCCAGATGATGTCGTTGGCTTCGGACAGCGTTACGCCATCCTTGGCAGTGATCAGTTTCTCCAGTGGTGTCATGAAGGTCTCGACCTTTGCATCCATCGGTGTGCGGGATACGCGGTAATCTCTGGACGTCACCAGACCAAGCAGTTTTCCGCTTCCGGTCCCGTCTTCCGTCACGGCGATCGTGGAGTGTGAGGTCTTCGCTTTGAGTTCCAGCACATCCTTCAATGTCGCGTCGGGACGAATGTTGGAATCGCTCGGTACGAAGCCGGCCTTGTAGGATTTTGCTTTGCGGACCATTTCGGCTTGCGACTCTATCGTCTGCGCTCCGAAGATGAAGGAGACGCCTCCTTCCGCAGCCAGCGCTACCGCAAGTTCATTGCCCGATACCGACTGCATGATGGCAGAGACCATCGGGATGTTCATCGTGATGCGAGGCTCTTCTCCTTTTTTATATCTGACTAAGGGTGTCTTCAATGACACATTGTCCGGGATGCATTTCTTGGTCGTGTGTCCCGGAATAAGCAGATATTCATTAAAGGTATGGGATACTTCGTTAATCAGTTTTGCCATTGATTTCTCCTTTAAATCAACAATACTTTAGTCTGAACTAAAGTATTGCTGGTTTTATTTTTATTTATTATATCTTATTATGCCTTCGCTTTATCACCAAGTGTAAGGATCAGATTAAGAAGTATTCCGGAGATCGCAGCGCCTGCGACACACGGGATATTGGCGGAGAAGAACGGGATCGTTCCGCCGAAGGCATACTGTCCGCCCAGTCCGACGATGCAGACTAATGCGATGACAGCGATGTTCTTGGAGTCAAACATGGAGACACCCTTGTCGATCAGGATCGCGATACCCTGTGCAGCGATCGCACCGAAGCAGTACACTTCGATACCGCCGATGACTGCCAGAGGGATACCGTAGATGATCTGGATCAGAGGCGTGAAGCAGGATACGATCATCGCGATGATCGAAGCCGCAACCAGTACCGGTACCGAGAAGACTCTGGTGATCGCCATCGTGGAGATGTTTTCACCGTAGTTGGTTCCGGCCGGACCACCGACGACACCTGACACCATATCACACAGACCGTCACCGATCAGGTTGTCTCCAAGCAGCGAGACCATATCGTATTTGCCCTTTCCCTTTTCCTTGGCAACATCATTGACATAGATGTCGAGCTGATAGATGTGTGCCGTGGATTCCGGAATGGTCGCGATCGCGATCGGCATGATACCGATCAGGGCCTGCCATGAGAATCTTGGGAATGTGAATGCTGGAAGAGCGAAGAAGGAACCGTCACCCAGTTTGAATGAGGAAGCAGCCAGCGCTTCTGCCGGTACCGCCCGGAACAAATTGATGCCGCCGACGAAGTTGAACAATGCCGCAACGACACATCCGGTCAATACGCCAAGCAACAATGGAAGCTGTGACATGAGGCCTTTCAGATATCTGGAATAGACGCAGGTGGACAGGAAGGTGATCAGCGCAACGATCAGCCAGGCTGTGCTTACTGCGGAACCCTGTGTAACATCCAGACCGTTGATACTGTTGCCGATACCCAGGAAATCAGACATTGCCGATCCGGCAAGTGTGAGACCGATGACCATGGATACCGTTCCGGTGATCGAAGCCGGAAGGAATTTCTCAACTTTTTCTGCACCGAATTTCTTTACGATGAGACCGGCAGCGATCGATACGAAGCCGGACATGATGATACCGAACTGGGCTTTGGAGATCAGTTCAGGCGGTAAGATACCGCTTGCCTGCCAGGCAGCGATCTGATCTGCCGTACCTTCCGCCATCGCCATTGAGCTTACGGCAGAAAGGTATGCGAAGGAAGATCCGTAATACAGCGGGATGCGACGCTTCGTGATCAAAATAAAACACAGAGTTGCAAGTCCGGACGCGAAAATCGTTGTGGAGACCTGAAACCCTGTGATGAGAGCGACAGTGATAGTGGCTGGGAACATGACGATCACTTGCTGAAGTGCGTAAAGCAATAGCTTGCCAATGGAAGGCACTTCATCAGGCAGGTAACCGATCTTTTGATTTTTGACAGACATATTTATACCCCCTTTTCAAGCCGGAATAAAATAAAATCCTCCATCGGAGGATCAGTTGCCTTCTTATTCTAGGGCTTTTCATCCTCCGGAATCCGACCCATTGCAATTAGATTAACAGAATTAAAAACGGAATTCAACACAATACTTGCAATTTAAAAAAGTTTTAGTTTATAGTTATAATCAAGAAAATATCCCCCTGTTTGAAGGGGACAAGCGATGCGGCGAAAGCCGTTTTTTAATTTATCGCCCTTTCGGTACTTGGTTATATAATGAATGTGTAAGCAGTATCATCACTATCATTTATGAAAGGAAACCAGCGTGAAAACGACAGAGTTTAAGAACAGATTGCGCAACGCCTGCAGAAGGATCGAAGAAGCGGAAGACCTTTTGACGCAGATCGATTCCCGCTTCGGCGATGCCGACCACGGACTGACGATGAAGAAAGTTGCCCAGGCAATGTCACAGGCTGTCGATGAGTCCGGTGACAGTTTCAAGGATCTGCTGGAGAAGGTCGCAGAAAAAGTCGGAGTCCTCAACGGCGGAAGCGCCATTCCGCTATGGTCTTCTCTTCTTCAGGGTATGGCCGATGCGGCACCTGACAGTGAAGAGGCGGATCTTCAGGACCTGAAGAAGATCTTTGCGAACGGTTTTGAAGAATTCGACTTCATGTCCGGCGCAAAGGTCGGAGACAAGACGATCATGGATGCACTCAAGCCGGCGATCGATGCGATCGAGGCAAGCTCCGAGGAAGATGTCCTGTTCATCAATGCTGCTAAGGCAGCGGAAGAAGGTGCAGAAGCGACAAAGAATTTTACAGCCAGATATGGAAGAGCGAAAAGTTATGGCGATAAGACGATCGGTACAGAAGATGCCGGTGCCTTGTCTATGGCCTGCTTCTTCAAAGGACTGGCAGAAAAAGAATAAAGGAGGAAACAGAATATGATGAAGAAGTTTATCAACGATCCTCAGACCGTAACGGATGAGGAACTGGTAGGTCTTGGCCTTGCGTTCTCAGATACCGTCATCGTCGACGGACATATGATCATTTCCAAGGATCTGGAAAACGCGGACCGTGTGACCGTCGTCACCTACGGCGGATCCGGACATGAACCGGCTCAGAAGGGATATGTCGGAAGAGGTATGCTGGACATACAGGTCGACGGCGACATCTTTGCTGCACCGAACGGACAGCTCGTCTTTGAAGCGATGAAAAGAGCCGACAAAGGACACGGCGTCCTTCTTCTCACGTTGAACTATGCCGGTGACCAGCTTGCCGGAAAACAGGCGATGCGGCTCGCTCAGAAAGCGGAGATGAACGTCAGACAGGTATGCACCGGCGAAGAGATCAAATACGATCCCAACGGAGAAGACAACAAGAGAGGTCTTGCCGGTGCCGTCGCAATGTACCATATTGCCGGTGCTGCTGCCGCAGAAGGGAAGTCCCTCGATGAAGTTGCTGAGATCTGCGAAAGATATGCTGCCAATATGGCTTCGATCACAGTGAAAGTGACAGATGCCACTCATCCGCAGAACGGCATGAGTTTTGGTGATCTGCAGGATACCGACAAGATGGAGATCGGTGCAGGACAGCACGGAGAAGGCGGCGGTGTCCGCGTTCCGCTCGTTTCCGCAAAAGAAACAGTCGGACTGATCGCGCCGAAACTCTGTGAAGCGATCGGTATCAAAGAAGGAGACAAAGCCTTCGTTATGATCAACGGATGCGGCGCCACCACGATGATGGAGATGCTGATACTCTATAAGGATACAGTGGAATATCTCAAGGATCGCGGTGTGAATGTCGTCGCGAATATGGTCGGCGAGATCCTCACCGTCCAGGAGGCGGGCGGTTTCCAGATGAATATCGCCAAGTGGGATGATGAGATCGAAAGGCTCTGGAATACACCGGCCCATACCCCTGTTTTCTATAAAGAATAGAAAATGGTTTATAATTGATACATAATATCAATTTAATTGGAGGGATAAATTATGGCAGAAAAGAAAGAAAAGAAATATGTTGCTGCCAGCAGCGAATCCAAGAGGAACGCTGAGGGGACTGTTACCCGCAAGGTGAAAGAAGCGCAGCCTGTAGGAAATGCTTCCGGTCTTCGTATCGGTGCGGTCGTCCTCTGGCTCGTCGCTCTAGCTTTCGAGGTATGTGCACTCTTTGTCTTCCTCGGAAAGATCGACCTGCGCTTCATGCCGCAGATCGCACAGCTGATCGCATTCCTGGTCCTCGATCTGATCGCGGTCGTCGTCGGAGCACAGCTCTGGAAGAAAGCAAACCACATCGATCCGGTATCCGAACAGAACCAGCTCAAATTCTGGCTGTGGAACAACATGGGACTGATCGCCCTGGCAATATGTTTCTTCCCGTTCATCATCCTCGTCCTCACCAACAAGGACGCTGACAAGAAGACCAAGACCATCGCTACTGTAGCAGCAGTCATCTGTCTGCTGATCGGCGGTGTCGCTTCCTACGACTGGAATCCGGTCTCATCGGAAATGAAAGAGGCAGCAGTCGATACGCTCGGTTCGGAAACGGTTTACTGGACGACGTTCGGTAAAGTCTATCACACGCACGATGACTGTTCTCATCTCAACCAGAGTGAGACACTGACCTACGGTACCGTTGAAGAAGCCATTGCCGCAAACCGTGTCCGTCTGTGCAAGACCTGCGCAAGCAGAGACGGTATCACCGGCGTCGCAACTGACAACTAACAAAAAAAGAAGACCATCGAAAGATGGTTTTCTTATGCCTTATATTATTCCCCAGGCTATGAATAGAAGACTTTTCTTTTACTCAGATAGTAGAAGATATATACGATCGAAGTCAGTATCCAGGATAACGGGAACGCAAACAGCACCAGTACCGGTGTATCGATCGGAAAGAAACTTACATACAGGATCCTCGATATACACACCGTAAATAAAGCGATGATCATCGGAGCCCTTACCATTCCGCAAGACTTGAAGACCGCCGCCATCGGTTCCACAAGCGTGTTGGTCACATAGGAGAAAGCGATGACTCGGATCATTCTTTCCGCGATCATTAGCGGGCCTTCTTCTTTCAGGAACAGCATCAGCAGCTCCTTTCCCATTCCAAGCAGGATCCCGCCAAACAAGATCGCACCGACCATTTCAAATAATGCGGATATGACATTCGTCTTCCTTACTCTTTCCATATTCCTGCTTCCAAAGTTCTGTGAAGCGATCGTGATCGTTGCCGTACTGATCGAATTGGAATAACACCAGAACAGACCGTCGACGCTGCTGAATGCGCTGTAAGCCGCAACGGCCTCTGTACCGAAAAGGTTGATCCTGTACTGCAGCATCGCGTTGGGGATCGCAAACATCATGTTCTGGATCGCAAAAGGCAGACCGATCTTGACGATCTGTAAGAGGTCTTCTTTGTTACACCTCAATTCCCTGAATGACACCTGATAGACATCGCTCGTCTTTTCAAAGACGAACACGATGGCCAGCGCACAGATCAGATGAGAAAGAAATGTCGCGATCGAGGTACCCGTCACGCCAAGACGGAACGCCCCTGCCAACAGCAGATCGAACACGATCTTGCATACAGCAGTAAGCAGGATGAACAGCAAAGGTCTTTTCGAATCACCGAGTGCCCTGAGTACCGAGATACCGGTCTGATAGACGAAATAAAACGGCAGCGATGCAAAATACAGATACATGTATATCAGGGAGAGGCGGAACGTCTCTTCCGGATTCTTCATTATCCTTAACCAGCCAGGTGATGCGATGATCATCAATATTGCCAGGATGATCCCCAGAACGATCGAAACGA
Organism: uncultured Erysipelotrichaceae bacterium; assembly: GCA_902795875.1. GTDB lineage: Bacteria > Bacillota_I > Bacilli_A > Erysipelotrichales > Erysipelotrichaceae > Colivicinus. The sequence continues at coordinate 10,750 of CADBND010000008.1, read as the reverse complement.
AAAGCCCCGTTCTGACCGCGCGGTTCACCTTCTCCATGTTTCCTCTTCCGTAGCTTTGGGCGACCAGCACCGTTATCGCGGCAGCGATGCCACTGACACAGTTGAGCATGATGTTGATCATCGAATTGGCGGAACCCCCGACGGCAGCGAGCGCTTCCTTGCCGATAAGACGGCCGAGGATCATGCTGTCGACAAAGCCGTACAGCATCTGAAGCAGATACCCGACAAACAAAGGAAACACAAGAAGGATCAGCTGTTCCGCGATCTTTCCGTGAAGGATATCCTTTTTGATATAAGGGATGCGCCTTTTCATCGAATCTATTTTATAAGACTGTCTGATGCTCGGGCAATACTTATTATTGAAATGAAAAAGGTATAATGAAGATGGATAGAAACGGGAGGGCTTATGAAAAAGATCTGTTCTATATTGCTTGGCATATTACTTATTTGCATTGCGCTTTCCGGCTGCTCGGGGATGAGCTATGAGATCACCGGCAATTCCTTTGAAATGAAGATCAAAGTCACGGCGGATGACGAAAAATATGCGGATTCTTTCGTGATCGAGACGGTCAAGGGACAGCCCATCACTTTTACGTCTGAACTGACAAAAGGAAAACTTCATATCGATGTCGTTGAAGTGATCAACACCAAGGCCGATGTGGATGATCCGGATAATTATGAAGTCGTTGACACGGTCGCAAGCGTCGATGTCGGACCGGGAGATGTGATCGAGATCCCCATGGACAAAAAGATCGATGTCATGATGCAGATGACCGCCATTGGTAGGACTGAAGGTACCCTGACCATCACCAGTAAAAACAAATAATATAAAGTGCGACACGAAAGTGATCGCACTTTTAAAAAACGCTCATAACAGAGCGTTCATATCCGTTTCGATATTTTCGTCGCGATCGCTGCTCAAGAAGCGCAGCGACATATCCGGCTGATAATATTTTCCAAGGAAATAGCGATACAGGTGTGCCTGCCCGATCAGCAGACGCCGGTCGATATATTTGTCATGGAACAATACGATGTCTAAGCTTCGGTTTCCGATCTTGTATAACTCGCTGCGGGAATCCTGGATGAAGGCGTATCCTGCATATTCATTTTGAAAACTTTTGAGAGTTCGTGCCGCCTTTTTCGCTTCCCGCTCGCCCATCGGGATATCCCCGATCTGCCGATGAGAAGCCATCAAGGCGTAGCGGATCTTTTCTTCTTCGATCGCCTGTTCGTTTTTCCCAAGTTCGAACCAGAGATCGTTGGACTGCTCGGCCAGATCAAGGAGCTTCATGACGACTTCTTCCGGATTCAGATAGACATAGGATTCGATGTTGTTGGAGATCTTCATGCCGCACTCACTCAAATAGACCGGCTGAAAGAAGGTCACATTTTCCAGAAAGAATCCGGAGATCCTTGAGGGGATCTTTTTATCTTTTGATACTTTCGCGATCGCTTCCCGGAACTCTTCCATATCGTTGTATCCGTTCAGGATACCGAAGCGTTCCCACATCGTTCTGACCGATCCGGTCGAAGAAGCGACCAGCCTTCCGAATCCGACGATGCCTTTTTCTTTTTTCTTCCTGTGCTGTTTATCTTTCGACAAAAAGAAAAGCAGATCACCTTCTTTGAATTCGCTGAAGTTGATGTTTCCTGAAGGACGCCAGAAGTTCATTGTTTTGTGGTTGTTCAGACGATGAAGCTCCAGCATTTTTGAATCTGTTATGTAAGCTATCGCAGACATTCTACAAGATCATTATAATCCTCAGATGACCGCATCGTAAACGTAGGTGCCGTCAAAGATCGACGCGAAGACTTCGCTTATCTTTCCTTCTTCGAAGGACGAGCGGTCCACCAGATAGATGTTCAGTTCCTCCCCTTTCGCGTAGATACTGGGATACTTGCGATCGAGCTCCTCACACACGCACAGTACCGGAAGCGACAATGCATTTCCGAAACGGTGATTGTGCACATAGATCTCGTTCAGTGTCGAGGCATCCGCCTTTGAAGACTTGCAGGAAACAAAGAGAAGCTTGTTGTCTTTGATCACGAGGCAGTCCAGTTCACAGCGGACCGGATAAGAATAGCTGTCGTCTGAAAAATCGATCACGACGCTCATTTTGATGTCGTCGAATTCTCCCGATTCTTTCAGTTTTATATAAAGATAGTTTTCCAGAAAGGCACCGGATACCGATATCATCTCTTTCAGTTTTCTCGTGGTGAACTGAAGGCGGTTTCCCTTGTCTATCGTAAACAGCTCTTTCGTCTTTTCATATTCCGCATCACTCATCAGTTCCAGGGTGTCGCTCTGTTTGAGTTGATAGGTATTGTTTCCTAAGGCATCCCGCGCATTGATGATCGTATTTAATTTTGTGATGTAACGTACGAAGGCCTGGTAGTTATCGACGTTGTTTTCAACCAGCTTGACGACCGCTTCCTGTGTCTTCTTGTCGTTGGCCGCCTGATGCAGATGCTCGACGATCTCGCCGCCGCGCAGATTGAGGACATCTTCGATCTGAAGTTTGAACACATCATCACGGATGATCGAGTGACTGCGATAATCCTTGATGTTGTTTTCTTCGTCATCATAGTAAAGGATCATATTGTCTTTCTCCTTCACCATGTCAAACAGAAGAAGCGAAAGATATTTGGCTCCGCTCACATCCACAAGGATACCTTCGTTTTCCGAGATGATCTTTGCGATCTCTTCCTTGTCGTTGTTCAGCTGAATGAAGTTGGTTTTGATGTTGCGATAGCGGTTCAGGACTTTCTGTATGTTTTCGAAATTTTTGGCAGCGACGTCATGGTGATACACATAAAAGACCTCTTCGGCTTGAAGGGTCAGGACGCTGACCACGTTGTTCAGCGGATCGATATCGTCATATACGGTAATCAGTTTTTTATTCACTTTCAATCTTCCTTCGATTGTCTAAAGCTTTGATCAGGGTCAGGTCATCTGCGTAATCGAGAGATGCTCCCATCGGCAATCCGTGCGCAAGCCTTGTCACCAGTACCCCTTTATCTTTCAGGACCTTGTCCAGATAAAGGGCAGTCATCTCTCCATCCATCGTCGGAGATGTGGCGATGATCACCTCTTTGATCGAATCATCGATCCTGCTCAGCAGTTTTTCGATATTGATGTCTTCCGGATAGATCCCTTTGGAAGAAGAGATCAGTCCGTTGAGAACGTGATACTTTCCTTTGTACGATCCAGTCTTTTCGATCGCAACGACATCCTGCGGATAGGCAAGCACCATGATCGTGGATGGGTTCCTTGTCTTGTCTTTACAGAAGGAACATTCCTCTTCGTCACTCAAAAAACCGCAGGTGTGACACTTTCTGATCTGTTTTAATCCGGATAACGCATCGATAGCTTTCTGTATCTCCTCGTCTTCCTTTTCCAGAAGCGCGAATGCATAACGCTGGGCAGTCTTGTTTCCGACACCGGGCAGTTTCTCAAGTACGCTTATGAGGTCTTCGAATCTCTGCGGATACATCCTATCTGTTCAGCAGTCCTTTCGCAGCCGGAATGCTGTCCAATGTTCCCTTCTTTGTCTCATCGGCTTTTGCGACCGCTTCGTTGGCGGCGATCACGATCAGATCTTCGATCATCTCTTTGTCATCAGGGTTCAGTATCTCCGGATCGATGGAAACAGAAAGCACTTTGTTTTCACCGTTGATCCTTACTTTGACAAGTCCGTTGGAAGCCGATCCTTCAAACTCTGTTTCATTGATCTTGTTGAGAGCGTCCTCCAGCTGTTTCTGCATGGCCTGCGCCTGTTCCATCAGTTTATTGATATCCATATCATTCCTCTACTTTCACCATGTCTCCAAAGAGATCTTTCAGTTTCTCCTCAGGACCCATTTCCTTTTTCTCATCGATCTTGTATTTTTCCACATAGACCGGTCTGTTTCGCTGTTCCTTGGGAACGCGTTTATATCTTTCGATCAGTTCCGCCTTGCGCGAACCGTCGATCGCATAGACCATCTTATCGATACCGAACTCTTTATTTAAGAAGCGATAGAGTTCTTCGTTGGTCGAACGCGTATTGATGTTGTCAGCCTGCGTCTTGTTTCCGCAGACGATCATCACATCCTTGCCGGAAGCGAAGAGTTCCGTTCCGATCAGCAGCTGATAGAACTTTCTCTTGTCCGGATCATAGGCATACAGATCGAGCTTGTTATAGACGATCTGGTCTGCGATCTTGAGATCCTTGTTTGCGTTGAGCAGCACGGAGACCAGGAAGTCCATGTCAGGATCGACCACCTGAATACCCGGATCGACCTCTTCCTTTTCTTCTTCTTTTTCCTTTTCCTGTTTTATTTCTTCGACCTCAACCATCGGGGTCTCTTTCACTTTTTTGACCGGGACCTTTTCTTCGCTTTTCTTTGAGCCGGACATCTTGATCAGGCACAGCTCCAGATAAGTGAGAAAGTTCTGACTTTGTCTTTCCCGGGAAATCAAGTCTTCAAGATCCTGTGCATCTTCAAACAGTTCTTGTCTGGAAACAGCATTCAGTATCTTCTGTGCTTCCAGTTCACTGATCCTCACAAGAAGCCTTTCTTTTCCTTCATCGGAATAGATCAGGGCATCCTTCACGATATCCAGCAGATCCACCGCAAGCCTCTTTGTATCGCTTCCACGCACATACATCCTGCGGATCTTTTCGATGACATCGCTGATCTTTTCGTCATGGACCTTCAGATACAGATCGACCTCCTCTGATACGGAAGTCAGACCGAATATGTTTTCCACGTCTTCCAGTTTCACTTCGTTCGGATCATAGGAGAGACATTGTTCCAGAAGCGAGAGGGCATCACGCATTCCGCCTTCCGCCATTCTGGCAAGTTCTTCGACTGCTTTTTTATCGTAAGGGATCTTCTCTTTATTAAGGATCTCTTCCATCCTCTTTCCGATCTCGTAGGTGCTGATCTTGGAGAAGTTGTATCGCTGACACCTCGACAGGACGGTCGGAATGACTTTTTGCGGATCGGTCGTAGCCAGGATGAAGATCACGTGAGCCGGCGGTTCTTCGAGGGTTTTCAAAAGCGCATTGAAGGCTGCCGTCGACAGCATATGTACCTCATCGATGATGTAGACTTTATACTTTCCTAAAAGTGGCGCATACGGTACCTGGTCGATGATCTCCCGGACATCGTCGACACCGTTGTTGCTGGCGGCATCGAGTTCAATAATGTCGGGGTGGTTTCCTTCCAGATAGGCTCTGCAGTTGGCACAGCTGTCACAGGGTTCCTCCCGGAAGTCCTGACAGTTGATCGCCTTCGCAAACAGTTTTGCGACACTCGTCTTACCGGTACCTCTTGGTCCGGCAAAAAGATAGGCATGTGCCACCTTCTTGTTTTTGATCGCATTGATGAGAGTCTTAACGATATAATCCTGTCCGATGACTTCTGAAAAACGGGCAGGTCTGTATGTTCTGTATAGTACCTGGTACGCCATAATTCCATTATAACCCATGTTCCCTTTCGAAGGACGAAACGCACAAAAAGATCGAAGAACATTCTCTTCGATCTATAAGTATTTCCATGGTAATAATTATCGTTTGTTTTTAAAGAAATCCTTCAGGATCTGTGAACATTCCTCTTTCATGATCCCTCCTTTGATCTCCGGATAATGATTGAGGTTCCTGATCCTTTTGAAACGGATGTTGGAGACCAAGGCTCCGCCCTTCGGATCCTTACATCCGTACCATATCTTATCGATGCGGGAATTGACGATCGCACCGGTACACATCATACACGGTTCCAGCGTCACATACAGATCACAGCCTTTCAGATTCCAGTTGTCCAGTTTCTTACAGGCTTTCTGTATACATTCGATCTCCGCATGAAAGACTGCACAGTTTTTATGTACCTTCCTGTTATGTGCTTTCGCGATCACTTCTCCATCTTTTACGATCACGCAGCCGATCGGGACTTCATCTTCTTTGAAAGCTTTCTGTGCTTCCCGATATGCTGCTTGCATGAATTCTTTATTCACTTATTGGTCTTCCCAGCTCCTGACTGGCTTTTCTTCTTCGAGCCCCTGTTCTTTCATATAATGCTTGCCATACTGCTGGCCTATACCGTAAGACGGAATGCCGTTGCTTCTCAATACCAAGCCTATCAATATACCAATCATCGCATATACTGCTATTATTCCTAACAATACGATGCCCATATCGTTCTCCTTTATATAAAAAATGGTACACACAAACGGAGGTTCGTATGGCTGCTTGCTTCCGCACCTGACCAAGTTAGTAACACGATTTGTTGTACCACTTCTATTTTAACGTATCATGCAGATTCTTTCAAATCTTCTTTTACAGCCCAAATTCCTTAGGATCGAACTCGGTAAAGTCGGCGATCTTCTTTCTGATCTGCGGGATATCCGGATTGTTTTCCTTTTTGATCACCACGATATTCTCACAGCCGGCCACTGCCGCATTTCGGATCGATGTCGGTGAATCATCAAAAATCAGACAGTCCTGAATATCCACACCGAGACTTTCCGCTCCTTTCCGATACATCTCTTTCTTATCTGTGCAGATGCCGTCATCATAGATCACCCTGTCTCTGTCGAACCACCGTCCCAGGCCGACCGTTTTAAAATAGAAGTCGACATTCACATCCAGGGAAGCTGTACACATATTGATCGGGATGTTTCTTTCTTTAAGATAGTCAAGAAGTTCTTCTGCTCCGGGCATCATTTTCGATCTTCCCAGTTCTAGGCAGATCTTCTGGTAATATTCCGTCTCTTTCCGCAAAGCCCAATACATGATCTGTTCCTCATCCAGAGGCATATTCAGTCTTTTGAACATTGCTTCTACAAAAGGATAATTTCTTGTGCCTATGAAGCTGTTATAAAAAGCGTCCGCATCGATCTTTCCTTTTGAAAGTTCGTTGATCGTTGCTTTCCAGGCCATCGTATTAATGTCGTCATCCGGAAACAATGTTCCGTTGTAGTCAAATAGAACCGCTTTGATCATATTTCTTCCCTGCCTTGTTGTTTCACGTGAAACATTTTTATTCTGATTTTGAGTAGATATTAAGATGTTTCTCCTACCTTATATTAATATAGGGTGTTTCACGTGAAACACCCTATTTATATTTTTACTTTTTAACGATCTTCTTCTGACCACCCATATATGGCTGTAAAACTTCCGGAATATCGACCGAACCGTCTTCGTTGTAGTTGTTTTCCAGGAAAGCGATCAGCATTCTCGGAGGAGCAACGACCGTGTTGTTCAATGTATGCGGAAGATAGTTTCCGTTCTCCCCTTTGACACGGATCTTCAGTCTTCTGGATTGCGCATCACCTAAGTTCGAGCAGGAACAGACTTCGAAGTATTTCTGCTGACGCGGAGACCACGCTTCAACGTCGCAGGATTTCACCTTCAGATCTGCCAGGTCGCCTGAGCAGCATTCCAGAGTCCTTACAGGAATGTTCATCGAGAGGAAAAGATCAACGGAGAGTTTCCACATCTTGTTGTACCAATCCATAGATTCTTCCGGTTTACAGATGACGATCATTTCCTGTTTCTCAAACTGATGGATACGGTAGACACCTCTTTCTTCGATACCGTGCGCACCGACTTCCTTACGGAAACAGGGTGAATAGGATGTGAGTGTCATCGGCAGCTTGCTTTCATCGTTGATCGTATCGATGAAACGGCCGATCATGGAATGTTCCGATGTACCGATCAGATAGAGGTCCTCCCCTTCGATCTTGTACATCATGTTTTCCATCTCTTTGAATGACATGACACCGGTCACCACTTCTGAACGGATCATGAACGGAGGTACGCAGTAAGTGAATCCCTTATTAACCATATAGTCACGGGCATAAGCCAGGATCGCAGAATGCAGTCTGGCGATATCACCTGTCAGATAATAGAATCCGTTACCGGATGTCTTTCTGGCAGAATCAAGGTCGATGCCATCAATACTTTCCATGATGTCAGTATGATAAGGGATCTCATAATCAAATGTCCTCTTGGTACCGAATTGTTCGATCTCAACATTTTCCGAATCATCCTTACCGATCGGAACGGAAGCATCAATGATGTTCGGTATTACCAGCATCCTTTCCCGGATCTGTGCTTCGAGTTCCGGTTCTTTCTTTTCGCATTCTTCGATCTCTTCACCGATCTTCTTGACGTTCGCTTTTACTTCTTCGGCTTCGTCTCTTTTTCCCTGTGACATCAGAGCGCCGATCTGTTTGGATGCGCTGTTCCTCTGACTGCGGAGCTCATCTGCCTTGGTACGCAATGCGCGGTACTCTTCATCGAGTGCTTTCACTTCATCCACAAGGATAAGTTTCTCATCCTGAAATTTCTTGCGGATATTCTCTTTGACGAGTTCCGGGTTCTCTCTGATTAATCTAATGTCGATCATACTTCCTCCTTAAAAACAAAAAGGTGATATTCGAAGGGCGCTGACGCGCGGTACCACCTTGGCTTATCACTCTATCCTTTAACGCAGGACTTACGTGTCGGATTGGGACATCTCATAAGGTGGATTCACCGGACACCTTCCGATGAGTCGCACCTTCCCCCATCTCTCTGAATGCCACTGTCCGATTACTTGGCCTTAACTTATATAGAAATGATAACACAAAGAAAGAGATAAAAAAATCAAATAATTATTTCCATGGCAATATTTAAAGACTTTTCTATAGAAAACATCCTCCGGATTCCGGAGGATGTCTGCTTATTCTTCTGTCGGCGTTTCTTCGCCTTCTGTTTTCTCTTCGTCTGCGTGGGACATTAATGAAACTGCAGAAACGAACGTTCCTTCCTGCGGCTTGATCAGCCTTACGCCTTGTGTCGCACGACCCATCGTCGATACTTTTTCCAGATAAATACGGATGATGATACCGTCGTTGGTCATGATCAGACAGTCTTCGTCACCGTTGACTGCTTTCAAGGCAACCAGGTCTCCGTTCTTTTCATTGATGTTGATGGTCTTGACGCCTTTCGCACCTCTTGAGGTCAGCCGGTATTCTTCGACCGGTGTCTGCTTGCCATAGCCGTTGCGGGATACGACCAGGATCTTCGATCCTTCCGCGTCCGTACACATGCCTATGACTTGCGAACCGTCGACATTCATGCCTTTCACACCTGTCGCGTTCCTGCCCATGGCACGTACCCCTCTTTCGTCGAAGCGCACCGCCTTGCCGTTGGCAGCACCGATGATGATCTGCGAATCTCCCAATGTCGGTCTGACTGCCACAAGTTCGTCGTCTTCTTTTAAGGAGATGGCGATCTTTCCGTTCTGACGGATCGATTCGAATTCAGATGCCGGTACTCTCTTGCACAGACCGTTCTTTGTGACGAAGAACAGGTATCCTTTCACTTCCCATTCACGGTTGATCGGTACCAGTGCCTTCACCTTCTCATCCTTTTCAATGTTGATGATATTGATGACCGGGATACCTTTTGCGTTGCGGGATGCTTCCGGAATATTGAAGCCTTTGATGCGGTAGACTTTTCCTTTGTTGGTGAAGATCAGAAGGAAGTCATGTGTCGACATCGTGATGTTCTGATCGACGACATCATCTTCATTCAGGCTCATTCCCTTGACACCTCTGCCGCCTCTGTTCTGCAGACGGTAGGTGTCGATCGGCAGACGTTTCACATATCCGTTGTTGCTTAAGGAAATGATCACATCTTCCACCGGGATCAGATCTTCATCTTCCATGGAGACATCCCCTTCAATGATCTGCGTGCGGCGTTTGTCTCCGTACTTGTTTTTGATCGCTGTCAGTTCGTCTTTGATGATCTGTACGACACGCGAATGATTCGCGAGGATGTCTTTCAGATCAGCGATCTCAACATACAGTTCTTCCAGTTCTGTTACGATCTTTTCACGTGACAGTCCTGTCAGCCTTCTGAGCTGCATATCCAGGATCGCTTTTCCCTGTATGTCATCGATACCGAATTCATCATTCAGTTTGAACAGTGCTTCTTCATCATCTCTTGAGCTGCGGATGATCTCGATGACGCGGTCAATATTATCTAAAGCGATCTTGAGTCCTTCCAGGAGATGTGCACGTTTTTCGTCTTCGTTGAGATCGTATTTCGTTCTTCTTCTGACAACATCGATCTGGTGATCGATATAATACTGAATGATCTCTTTTAATGACAGCAGCATCGGCCTGTTGTTGACCAGGACGTTGTTGTTGATGCCGAAGGAAGACTGTACGGGAGTCAGTTTATATAACTGATTCAGTACGACTTCCGGCTGCACATCTTTCTTCAGTTCGATCTCGATACGGATACCGTTACGGTCGTTGGAAAGGTCTTTCAGTTCAGAGATACCGTCGATGATCTTTTCTTTTGCCAGCTGATGGATCTTTTCATACATCATCAGCTTATTCACCAGATACGGGATCTCTTTGATGATGATCTTATGTTTTCCCTGATGCATATCTTCGATCTCGACTTTGGAACGCATGATGATCGATCCTCTGCCGGTCTCATATGCCTGACGGATGCCTGATCTGCCGATGATATAGCCACCGGTCGGGAAGTCCGGTCCGGGGATCTTTTCCATCAGTTCGATCGTTGTGATATCCGGATTGTCCATGACGGCGATGATCCCGTCGATCGTCTCACCCAGATTGTGCGTTGGCATATTCGTTGCCATACCGACGGCGATACCCATGGAACCATTGACAAGCAGGTTCGGGAAGCGGCTGGGAAGCACGACCGGTTCTTTCTGTCTGGCGTCGTAGTTGTCACGCCAGTCG
>CADBND010000007.1 GCA_902795875.1 uncultured Erysipelotrichaceae bacterium | reverse complement strand
TATGGTTGCGGAGTCTTTATGCAAAGTTCAGAGAATATAGCCGAATCAGAAGAAATGTTTCATACAGAAAGATCATCTAAAAGAAAACGGCTTTCGCCGTTTAATCTTCTTTCGCCATGACTTCCGGTGCGGATACGCCAAGAAGTTCAAGCGCATTTGCAAGGGTGATCCTTGTTGCTTCCGCAAGACAGAGACGTTCGTTGGAAAGTTCCGGAGCATTTTTGTCGTTGATCTTGCAAGCACCGTAGAAGGAATGGAAATAAGTCGCAAGTTTCTGAATATAATTGCAGATCTTGTTGGGGCTTCTGGTAGCAGCCGCTTCCGCTACGACATCCGTGAAGGTATTGATATGCTTAAGCAGATCGATCTCTTTGGGATCAGCGAGAAGGGAATAGCTTTCTTTGGTCTCATAAGGCTTTTCCGCCTGTCTGAGCACTGAACAGATACGGGCATATGCGTATTGGGCATAATAGACCGGATTGTCATTCGATCTTGTCCGGGCGAGAGTCAGATCGAAATCAAGATGGGTGTCGAGGGCTTTGGAAAGGAAGAAGTATCTTGCGCAATCCACACCGATATCTTCACACAGCTCCCTGAGTGTTATGGCGTTGCCGGTACGTTTGGACATCTTGACTTCCTGTCCGTTTTCGACCATTCTGACCATCTGACAGATGTCGACCTGCAGATTTTCACGCGGATATCCAAGAGCTTCCATTGCAGCTTTCATACGGGGGATGTAGCCATGGTGATCGGCACCCCAGATGTTGACTAACAGATCATATCCGCGGTCAAATTTATAGATGTGATTGGCAATGTCGGGAGTCATATAGGTGTAATAACCGTCCGATTTTCTTAAGACTCTGTCCTTGTCGTCACCGTATTTTGTCGCTTCAAACCAGATCGCACCATCTTTTTCGTAGAGAAGACCCATTTCCTTCATCTTCTCAACAGCCTTTTCCACAAGGCCTTGTTCCGTGATCCACTTTTCGGAGATCCAGGAGTCGAATTCACAGCGATAGAATGCCAGATCTTTCCGGATACGCTCAAGTTCAAGTTTCTTTCCCACTTCCTTGAGAGCTTCGATCGCATCTTCTTCGCTCATCTTGAGATATTTGTCGCCTTCCTCTTCCTTGATCTGCTTGGCGATCTCGATCACATCGGGACCGTGATATCCATCTTCCGGAAGCGTGAAGGGCAGGCCAAAGAGTTCTTTGTAACGTCCCAGAAGGGATTTTCCGAGATTCAGTATCTGCGCACCGGCGTCATTGATGTAATATTCTCTGGTACATTTATATCCGGCCGCATTGAGGATCCTGGCAACGGAATCGCCCCAGCAGGCTCCGCGGGCATGTCCGCAATGTAAAGGACCGGTCGGATTGGCAGAGACATATTCTTCCAGCACTTTGAGTCCTGTGCCGCTGTTGGAATGCCCGTATTTATTGCCGGCTTGAATGACGGTATTGATGACGTTGGCCATCGCATCTTTCTTCAGCCAGAAATTGATGAAACCGGGTCCGGCGATGTCGATCTTTTCGATCTCATCGACTCTTTTCAGAAGTTCATCCTTGATTTCGGGAGCGATCTGAAAGGGCGGACGTTTCAGAAGCTTTGCCAGACGCATGGCGATATTGGTGGAATAGTCTCCGTTGGAATTGTCCTTGGGGATCTCGACCATGACCATGCCTTCTTCGTTTTCGATCTGATATTTCTCTTTTATGATCGCTTTGATGACAGCGACGAGTTTATCTTCAATGTTCATATTCATTGTTCTCCTGATTACCTAATCATTCTATCATAGTGTTTCCTTTTCTTTATAAGTCTTTTATCATCGTGCTGATTGAAAAAGGTGATATAGTTTATGCTATGAAAAGATCGGCTACTTTAAGATATTTGTTCGCCTTGACATTATACGGTACGATCGGGTTCTTTCTGCGTTATGTGAAGTATTCGAGTGAATTCGTCGTGTTATGCAGAGGGTTCTTCGGTTCACTTTTCATTCTGACAGTATTGTCATTGCGAAAGGAGAAGTTCGATCTTGTCTCGATCAGAAAGAATCTAGTGACGCTTGTGATCTCCGGAGCAGCACTCGGTTTCAACTGGGTCTTCCTGTTTATGGGATACCGTTACGGTATGGCGATCGCTTCTTTATGCAACTATATGGCTCCGATCGTCGTTGTCGCGATTTCGGCTTTGATCTATAAGGAGAAGATCAACTGGAAACAGATATTGTGTATCATCATGGCTGTATGCGGAATGTTTTTCCTGATCGGGATCTTTGGGAATAATGAAACGGTCGATGAACGCAGTGTGATCTACGGCTTACTGGCAGCTTTGGGCTTTGCTTTCCTTTTGCTTTGCAATAGGAGATTGAAGGATATAAAACCTCTGGAAAAAACCTTCGTTCAGCTTGCGGTATCCGTTCTTGTCGTATTTCCATATGCGCTGATGCAGGATTCTTTTCCAAAACAATTTGATACTGTATCGAC
>CADBND010000006.1 GCA_902795875.1 uncultured Erysipelotrichaceae bacterium | reverse complement strand
TCAGCGAGGAAGAGATCGAAGCAAGCAGAAAAGAGCTCATTTGAGCTCTATTCGAACAGAGCGTTGCTTTCTTCCGGCTTGTTGTATTCAGGAAGATCGGGAAGTTCGTTCAAAGTATAAAGTTTGAAAGAATCCATGAACTCCTCCGTCACCTCGTAAAGGATGGGACGGCCTACCGCCTCGGAACGGCCGGCTTCTCTTATCAGATTGCGGGCAAGCAGTTTACGAAGCATCACTTCCGCACCGACCCCTCTGAGTTCTTCGATCTCCACTCTTGTGATCGGCTGTTTGTAGGCGATGATCGCCAGGGTCTCCAAAGCCGCTTGGGAAAGAGTATTCTGTTTGGAAGCACCGAAAAGCTCCTGTGCATACGGATAGACCGCTTTCTTGGAAATGAACTTGTATACTGAACCGTATGCCACCAGTTCGATACCGAACAGCTCACTGGCATACTTCATCTGAATATTCTCAAGGATGGTACGGGTATCTTCCAGAGATCTGTCGATCGAAGATGCAAGCTGTTCGATCCGCACACCGTCTTCACCGACAATATACAGAAGGCCCTCAACGATCGCTTCGATATTGTCCGGTTCCTTCACATTCTCGCCGTGGCTGAAAGGATCGTTCTCAGCTTCTTCTGCGACTTCTTCCTTTTCTTCTTCAGCGTTTTCTTCTTCAGCGTTTTCTTCGCTTTCCTCTTCAACGGGGACTTCTTCTATCAATTCTTCTTTATTCTCTTCATTCATGATTGCTACCTCTGCTGAACCAGATATTGTCCTGATCGTCGACCGTAAACGTCAGATAGTGGTCCTTGGCCATATCCAGGATCGCGATAAACGTGATGACATATTCATGGATATTGTCACAATCCTCGATCAGCGTATCGAAACTGAAAGTCTGCGGAAGGTCTCTGAGCCTTGCCTTGATCTGTAAGATCCTGTCTTCCGGAGACAGTTCCTTCTGGGTGAACTTGATATCCAAAGGCCGGGAAAGCTGTAAACGGCGTAAGACCTTATTCATGGCCTTGAGCAGATCGTACGGATCGCCCTCGATCTTCTGGTCGTTCTCGCTTCCCAGTTTCACCACTTCATCGAACGACACCGGTTTGGAAAGCTGATCCTGTCTCTCCACAAAGGAATCGTAAAGGGTCTTGGACACCTCCTTGAATTTCTGGTATTCCAATAATCTTCTGACCAGTTTGTCCTTGGGATCTTCCAGATCCTCATCTTTCTCATCCGGCTTCTTCGGAAGCAGTTTCTTCGATTTGTATTCGATCAATGTCGCCAGTTCGACGAGATATTCGCTTTCGACCTCCAGTTCCAGCTTCTCCATCTCGTGAAGATAGCTGATGTACTGATCGGTCAGCACTTCCATATCCAGATCAAAAATATCCAGCTGCTGTTCATGGATCAGATGCAGCATCAGATCTAATGGACCTTCGAATTTCAGCGTTTCGACTTCAAAACCCATACACCTCATTATAGCATCAAATTATGGTATTATTTATGTGTTAATAAAGAGGAGTTAAAATATGAAAATAGGCATATCAAACGACCATTCCGCTGTCGAACTCAAGAACAGTGTGATGAAACATCTGCAGGAAAAAGGATACGAAGTCGTCAATTACGGAACCGATTCCACCGAATCTTACGACTATCCCATCGCCGGATCCAAACTGGCTAAAGCCATCCAGAACGAAGAAGTCGAACTGGGCATCGCCATCTGCGGAACAGGAGTAGGCATCTCCATCGCCTGCAACAAGCACAAAGGCATCCGGGCGTGTTGCTGCTCAGAAGCGACATCCGCAAGACTCACCCGCGAACATAACGATGCGAACATCATCTGCTTCGGAGCCCGTATCGTATCGACGGAACTCGCAAACGATATCGTTGACGCCTTCCTTACTACACCGTTCTCCAACGGCGAAAGGCACAAGAGAAGGATCAACCAGATCCGTGAGATCGAATATATCGGCTAAAAAGATCATATTATGATCTTTTTCTTTTTCATATTTTTCTTTCCCTGTTCTATTGCGCAAACCCACTTTTTATGATATTATTTTTAAGCGTTCACATAGTTGGGTGAGCGTAGTTATAGCCTGTGGAGAGGTAGCGAAGTGGCTAAACGCGGCTGACTGTAAATCAGCTCTCTACGAGTTCGACAGTTCGAATCTGCCCCTCT
>CADBND010000005.1 GCA_902795875.1 uncultured Erysipelotrichaceae bacterium | reverse complement strand
GATCTCGATCTCTACTATCCTTATGGAAAACAGACAAAAGATCCTAAAGGTATGTGGTATACACCGGTTTCCGGTATCTGGCAAAGTGTCTGGCTGGAAGCCTACGACAGAAACGGGATCGATGATCTGAAGATCGAATCATTCGAAGATCATATAAAACTGCAGATCGTTTCAAACAGCGACCGGTTTACTTTCCGATGCGGCGACATTGAAAAGTCCTTTCGAGAAAAGGAACCCGTCATCGAAATACCCCATCCTCATCTGTGGGATTGCGAAGATCCCTATCTGTATGATTTCACACTGTCCACTGAAAAAGACGAGATCTCTTCCTATTTCGCCTTGAAAAAAGTATCGGTCCTTGTGAAAAACGGATACAAACGTTTCTTCCTAAACGACAGGCCTGTTTTCATCAACGGTCTTCTCGATCAGGGCTATTTCGAAAAAGGGATCTTTTTGCCCGAAAGACCGGAAGGATATGAGGAAGATATCCTGCATATCAAGGAGCTGGGCTTCAACTGTTTAAGAAAACACATCAAGATCGAGCCAGAAGCTTTCTACTATTATTGTGATCTGCACGGCATCATGGTGATACAGGACATGGTCAACAGCGGACCTTACCGTTTCTTACGGGATACCATCCTGCCGACGATCGGTTTTACAAAGATCTCCTGCCCTATCGAAGATGAAAAACGTTATTCCTTCTTTTTGAAACACGCAAAAGATACGATCGAACATCTGCGGTCTCATCCTTCGATCATCGGCTATACGATATACAACGAAGGCTGGGGACAGCAGGAAGTTTCAAAGACCTACGATGAACTGAAAAAGTTGGATCCATCCAGACTATTCGACAGCACTTCCGGCTGGTTCTTCGACGATCATTCCGATTTCGACTCCTATCACATCTATTTCCGGAATAAAGTCCTGAAAGGAAAAGACAGACTCCTCTTTCTTTCCGAATGCGGTGGATTCATACGCGAGATACCGGGGCATCAATACACAGAAGGCTCCAAATGGGGCTATGGCAAGGCATCTTCTCAAGAGGCTCTGACCGACAAGATCCTTGATATGCATGAAAAGATGATCCTGCCTTCCATCAAAAATGGGCTATCCGCCGTGATCATGACACAGATCAGTGATGTCGAAGGAGAGATCAACGGACTGTTCACTTACGACAGACAAGTCTGCAAAGTCGACAAAGAAAAACTCCTGCAAGCCAACAGAAGACTTCAGGAGTTCTATGAAAAACAATGTTAAAAGCCGCAAGGCTTTTTTCATTCTATACTGCAGGCACTTTCACATTCATATCGGTCATTGCCAATAAGTTCCACATCCAGATGAGAAGTGAACCACTCTGTCAATCCTTCCAGACTCTGATAGTAAGGAAGATCATCATCTGAACCCGGATCAAGATAGGCAACGACTTCCCCATCTACATAGATGAACATCGAGGGCGTATAGGATACCCGATCCGATATCGAATTCTTTGAACGGAAGAAATCACTGAGATCAGCCGAATACATCCGGATATCGTTTTTTGTAACGAACTGTTTCACGAACGGATAGAAAGAAGCGCAGGAGGAACAGCCCGGAAGATAGACATAGACCGCGAAAGTCTCCCTGTCCTTCTCCAGTTTTTCCAGTGCCGCGGTATCTTCGATCGGAATGAAGAGTTCCTCATCAGCGGAAGGAGATTCTTCCTTATTTTCATTATTTCCGTCATAGCCATCGACCGGCGTCAGAACAGAATGATCGATGACATGATACGGAACGTTGGAAAAATCGTAGTGTGTCTTCCCTTCGTCCTCATAGAAAGTCTCGACCTTATTCTTTCCCTCATAGTACCAGTATCCACCTGTATTGTAGATACGATCGCCATCATAGCCAAGTCCCACCAGCAGTTCCTTTGTCATACCGGCATATCCGCCGCCACCACACATCAGGAAGATATACTTGTCTCTGGGAAAGAGCGATTCAATGATGTGGAGCGATTCTTCATAATTCGCCACATATTCCCCATCCTTTAAAGTAAATAGTGTCGGACCGGAATATGCTTCCCCGACTTCTTCGGGCAAACCTTCCACATTGCATAAATAGGGATAAGGAACGACCTCAAAACCCTTTACGTAACCGGAAAGATAAGAATCGCCACCGATCGCCTCGTAATCAGCCTCGTCCTTCAGCATGCGCATATCCCGATACACGCTGTCTGCTCTGTTCAGATATTCATCGATCGTCTTCTCATTGATATTTTTGTCTATGCCCAGTTGTCCTCTCATCCCTTCTTCCGTTTCCGGCTTAGGCAAGGAAGCATCCTTGCAGGAAACAAGACACATAAGCATAAGCAGACTCATCGCTATTTCGATCAGCTTTTTCATAACACCATTCTATTTCTTTCCTTCTTTCGTTTCAAATCATACACACCAATCAAAAGGGACAGTTCACTGTCCCTGTTTCATGAATTCTTCTATATCATCGATCTGTTTTATGATCTCGGCAGAAAGCACTTCACATCTATCCTGACCGATAAGCAGATCATCTTCGATCCGGATGCCGATCCCCTCTTCAGCAATATACAGCCCCGGTTCATCGGTGATCACATTGCCTGCCTGAAGTATGGCACCCATGCCTCCATCCACATCGTGGGTATCGAGACCGAGATGATGAGAAACGCTATGGAAATAGTATTCACTCACATCTTCATTCAAGCCATGCTTTGGCAGTTCCTCTTGGTAATAATCAACGACCAACTGATTGAGATCACGCATCCTGACACCTGCTTTGGCATTTTCCTCAACGAGTTTCTGGGCATGCAGCACGATCTGATAGATCTCTTTCTGTCTCTCCGTGAATTTTCCGTTTACCGGAAAAGTACGGGAGATATCGGCACAATAATAATCGTATGTGGCACCCAGATCGCAAAGGAAGAGTTCTCCGTCCTTCATGATCTGATCATTATCCATATAATGAAGGATCGTCGCTCTCTCTCCCGAAGCTGCGATCGTCGGGAAAGCATTCACCTTACAAAGGGACTTGGAAAGTTCATAGTTGAAGGCTCCTTCCATGGTCATCTCATTCATCTCCGGCCGGATCGTCTTCATCATTTGCCGGATACCCAGATTTGTGGTATGGATCGCCTTTCGGATACAGGCGATCTCATGAACATCTTTGATAAGACGAAGGCTCGTCATGACCGGATAGATATCTTTGATATGCAGGTACGGATAACGTTCCTGCAGCTTTCTGGCATAGATCGTAGCCTCAGAAAGATCCTGATCCATCGTGTAATGCCACAGATCGAAACAGAAAGCGAAATCACTGTCTTTCCTGGTCCGGTTGAGGATGCTCGCGACAGTATCATCAAGTTCTTCACGGTCGCGTACATCTTCCACACCGCTGATCATAGCGGCATCCTCTTTCGACATGCGGCCGCCTACCCATCTTGCCAGAGTTTCATCGTAAGGAAGGATGAAGAGGATCTCTCTTTTCATTCCGTCGATGCTGTACATCAGTAAGGCCATGTCTTCCTTATCAAGACCTGTCAGATAATAGAAATTGCGGTCGATCGAAAAGGGATAGGTCTCATCCTGCGAACGCATTTTGGCTTTTCCCGAAAAAAGAAGGACTGCTGCATTGCCCTCCAGAGACTGTAAGACCTTCTGACGGCGCTTAAAATATGGATTCATCTTCTTCTGCTCTCTTTCTATAAGACACCTTTGTGATCTGATCGTTTCTTACGCATTCTTCCACAAGAGCGGCATAATCAAATTTTGATTCATAATAAAGACATTTGTCTTCCTTTGGCTTGGTAACAGGATTCTTCGGATCAAAGATGGTACAACAATCTTCAAAAGGAAGAATGGAAGTCTCATACGTATCGATCTTTTTCGCGATATCGATGATCTCAAGCTTATCCATCATACACAAGGGACGCAGGATAAGTGTATCCGCGACCTTTCCGATGACACTGATCGACTCCGGCGTCTGAGAAGCGACCTGACCGATCGATTCACCATTCGTGATGACCTTGATCTTCCTGTTTTTACAGATCTGATCAGCGATCCTGTACATCATCCTGCGCATGATCGTTATGCAATAAGGCTCATCGACATTTTTGTATATCGCCAGCTGCAGATCGGTAAAGGGGATGACGTGGACATTGATGTCCTCCTGACAGACAGACAGTTTTTCCGCCAAAGTCAGAACCTTCTCCAAAGCCTGTTTCGAAGTGTAAGGCTGGGAAGCGAAATGGATGCATTCGATCCGAAGTCCCCTTTTCATTGTCATATAGGCAGCTACAGGAGAATCGATCCCTCCCGACATCATGACCATCGCCATGCCGTTGATCCCCGTCGGATAACCGCCGCCGCCTCTGACTTTCTCATCCATGACATAGATATAGTCCTTGTCTACAGAAATATAGATCATCAGATCAGGATCGTGCACATCCACACTGAGCGAAGTGTTGTGTAAGATGTTTCCGGCAAGCGCCCTGTTTATATCGTCGGAACGAAGAGGGAAAGATTTGTCATGACGCTTCGTGGCGATCTTGAAGGTCCTGGCGTCGTGTTCCTTCGCCAGTTTCAAGGTCACTTCCTTTACCTTTTCAATATCCTTTTCGACGCGGATCGCTCCGGAAAAATAAGAATAACCAAAGATATCCTTCAGCTCTTCCCTTATAACGTTATAGTCTTCACCGTTGAGTTTGATAAAGAGGCCATCGTGCAGGGTATTATAGGTCAAAGCCTCATGATCTTGCAG
>CADBND010000004.1 GCA_902795875.1 uncultured Erysipelotrichaceae bacterium | reverse complement strand
ATTCATCTTCCGTTGCGGTATGTCTTACAAACATCAGGCTGGCACCGGAAAACATCCTGCCGATCGATTTCAGAAGACCGCCTTCTGCGTTCGTGCTCATCTGAACACTCGCATCGCTCCAGGCCATCGCTCCCGACTGCGTGACCACCGTCTCTCCTTTATCGAGAACGACATTTACAGCCGGAAAAGAACCACCTATTATTTCATATTTCATATTGGTACCTCCAATTCAATGATAATTCATTTTAAGATCGATTTTTCAAAAAACAGTACGATAAGGCTCATACCCAGCGAGAAGAATCCCGCCACCGCACAAAGGATCATCCCCGTCTTGCAGTTCTTGTCTCCCCTTTCATAACCGAATAAGCCGATCAGGAAGCCAATCACATCCGCAATAAACCAGATATAGGAATATTCAAATATCGTCGTCGTAAAGATCAAAGTGACCGTTCCGATCATTGCGCTAAGACTCGCCATGGAGTTCTCCTTTTCTCTGTTTCAGCCAGATCGCCAGGACCTGGATGTCACTTGGATTGATACCGGATATCCTGGAAGCCTGTCCCAGGGAAGCCGGTCTGACCTTATCCAGTTTCGCCCTGGCCTCCAGAGCCAGATTATCGATATGAAGATAATCCGCATCCTCCGGCAGCTTCACATTGTCCATCTTGACCATACGGTCTGCCTCTTTCCTGGCCTTGGCGATATAACCCTCATATTTCACTTCGATCCCGACCTGCCGGGCGATGGCCTTGTCGTACTCCACACCCATCAAATCAAAAAGATCTTCCAGTTCCACACCCGGTCTCTTCAGAAGTTCATAGAGATTGTGGGAACCTCGTTCATTCTCAAAACCGAGACGCTCCAGATACGTATTGACCCCGCTCTCCTTTTCGATGCGGGCATCCTTCAGATATTCCTTGAGCTTGGCGATATCCTCCATCTTCTTAAGATACTTTTCATATCTTTCTTTACAGATCAGCCCATTCTCATAGCCATATCGGATCAGCCTTTGATCGGCATTGTCATGTCGCAGAAGCAGACGGTATTCCGCCCTTGAAGTCAAAAGCCGGTACGGTTCATTCGTCCCCTTTGTCACCAGATCATCGATCATGACACCGATATAGGACTCGTCTCTTTTTAAGATCAGCGGATCTAAACCGTCCAGTTTTCTCCGCGCATTGATCCCTGCCATCAGTCCCAGACCTGCCGCCTCTTCATATCCCGAAGTACCCAGTATCTGTCCGCCGATGAAAAGCGAATCAATCTCCTTGAGCTCCAGTGAAGGCTTCACCTGTAAAGGATCGATCGCATCATATTCGATCGCATAGGCATATTTGACGATCTTCGCATTCTCCAGACCGATCAAAGAATGGACCATCTCTTCCTGCACATCCCTGGGCATGGAAGTGGAAAAACCCTGAATGTAAGTCGTATCCAGAGACAATGATTCCGGCTCTAAAAAGAGCTGATGTCTCTCCTTATCCGCAAAACGGACCACCTTGTCTTCGATCGAAGGACAATAACGGGGACCGACGCCCTTCACGACGCCGGAATACATCGAAGAACGGTTCAGATTCTCCCGGATGATCGCCAGCGTTTTCGGCGTGGTATAAGTCAGATAACAGGGGACCTGGTCTTCAACAGGCCGGACATCTTCCGGACGGGTCTCCTCAGAAAAAGCCAGGAACTCACTTGCGCCGGGTTCGTATTTCGTCTTCGAAAAATCGATGGAAGAAGTCAAAACTCTCTGCGGTGTTCCGGTCTTAAGACGGAAAAGGCGGATACCGAGATCACGCAGCGACTGGGAAAGATCCTTCGTCGTCTTATCTCCATCAGGACCTTCTGACCGCGTATCGGAAGAGATCATCACCATGGAATCCATATAAGTACCGGTCGTCATGATACAGCAGCGTGCTTCGATCAGACCGTGATCACGGGTCTTAACCGCCTTGAACCGTTTCTCTTCACACACGATCCCATCCACGACATCTTCCATGACCTCCAAGTGATCGGTATGCATACAAAGATCGGCCATCGTCTTAGAATATTCCAGTTTGTCCGACTGGACACGCATATTCCAGACACCCGGTCCCTTTGTCGTATTCAACATTTTGAACTGCAAAGCCGTCTTATCCGCGATCTTAGGCATGACCCCGCCAAGCGCATCGATCTCCCTGACCACGACTCCTTTTGCGGGACCGCCGATCGAAGGATTGCACGGCATCTTGGCGATATGTTCCAGTTTGATCGTCACAAGAACGGTATCCTTACCGGCATGTGCCATTGCCATGGCCGCCTCTACGCCCGCATGACCGGCACCGATCACGATACAGTCACGCATTGAACATGCTCCTGATCTTGCTGTGTGAGTCCATCATCTCCCGATAATGTCCCATGACATCGCCATACATTTCATATTCGAGATCCTCATAGACCTCCAGAAGCTTTTCATATAGCGGAAACAGACACAGATCGCTTGCCAGGATATACAGACCCTTCGTGGCATCCTTGGCCATTGCATAATCCTCTTCGTCCAGCATACCCTCCAGCTGGAAAAAGAATTCATCAGCCAGATAGGTATTGACGATCTCCTCATATTCCATGATGTCTGGATATTTATCGACGATGATGTCGTAATTCAATCCGCAATTCGCATATTTGTTTTTCATACGCTTTTAATTCTATCATCTTTGTCCGGATTATTAAGCGAGAAAAGGATTCCTTATGTATCGGAATGAGATTTAATGCTAAAATCTATTTATGCTGCGCATAAAAAACATACGCAAAACATACAGGACCGGCGAACTCGTCCAACAGGCTTTGGATGATGTTTCACTGGACCTCAGGGACAACGAATTCGTCGCAATACTCGGACCGTCCGGTTCGGGAAAAACGACCCTTTTGAATATCATCGGCGGACTTGACCGCTACGACGAAGGCGACCTCATCATCAACGGCGTTTCCACCAAACACTATAAAGACCGCGACTGGGACACCTACCGCAACCACACGATCGGTTTCGTATTCCAGTCCTACAATCTGATCCCTCATCAGAGTGTGCTTTCCAATGTCGAACTCGCACTGACGATCGGCGGCGTATCTCACAAAGAAAGAAGACAAAGAGCCCTTGAAGCACTCGATAAAGTCGGGCTCAAGGAACAGGCACACAAAAGACCCAATCAGATGTCCGGCGGACAGATGCAAAGAGTTGCCATCGCCAGAGCCCTTGTCAACGACCCCGACATCCTTCTGGCTGACGAACCGACCGGAGCCTTAGACTCCAAGACCTCCTTGCAGGTCATGGGCCTTCTCAAGGAAGTCGCTAAAGACAGGCTGGTCGTCATGGTCACCCACAACCCCGAACTGGCCGATACCTATGCCAACAGGATCGTGAATCTGAAAGACGGACACATCCTCTCCGACTCCAACCCTTTCTTCGCAGAAGAAGAGAAGATACAGAAAGACAGTGAAAAGAAACGCAAGGCACACATGTCCTATCTGACCGCTCTTTCCCTTTCCTTCAACAACCTTCTGACCAAGAAAGGAAGGACGATAATGACTGCCTTTGCCGGATCCATCGGCATCATCGGCATCGCATTGATCCTGTCGCTTTCGACCGGCTTTCAGAACTATATCGACAAGATACAGGAAGATACCCTGTCTTCCTACCCGCTGACGATCACCTCGGAAACGGCTGATGCGACCTCCGCCATCCTTACGATGGTCACGGACAGACAAGAGAATCAGGTCGAAGGAGACCGTGTCCGGGAAAGACAGTATCTGACGACCATGTTTTCCGTCATCGGCACCAACGATCTGAAGAGTTTCAAGTCCTATCTTGAAAACAATTACGATCTTTATAAGAACGACGTATCCTATATAAACTATTCCTATTCGATCCGCCCGCAGATCTACACGATCGACACGGCAGATAATCTTGCCCGGATCAATCCGAGCTCTCTGATGTCCTCGATGTATTCTTCGCAAGCCACTTCGTTCATGTCCTCCTTCTCCATGGGAGGCAATTCGGTATTCTCGGAAATGAACGACGACCTTTCTTCCTACAAGGACCAGTATGATGTGCTTGCGGGACGCTGGCCGGAGCGGTATGACGAGCTTCTGCTCGTCCTCTCGGAACCCAATTCCATCTCCGACCTTTTGGTCTATTCTCTGGGATTAAGGGATACCAACGAACTCAAGACGATCATAAACAACGTCATGGCCGGTGAAGAATCCGGAGTAAACAACGTCTCCAAGGAATTCACCTATGACCAGCTCATGGACATCGACCTGCGTCTGATCAAAGCGACTGACCGATACAGATACAACGTCAAATACGACATCTATGAAGACATGTCGGACGATGATGCCTATATGCGCGATCTCTATTCAAGATCGGAAAAACTAAATATCGTCGGCATCGTATGTGCCAAGCAATCCAATAACACCATGGTCTTATCTCCCGGGGTCTGTTATACGAAAGCGCTGTGTCAGCACATCATCGAAGAAGCACAGAAGACCGCGATCGTCACCAAACAGCTCGCAAACAGAGACATCGACGTCTTCTCCGGAAAACGCTTCGACGAAGAAAACGATAAAGAAGAAGAGCTCGACTTCAACGACATGGTCAGCATCGACGAAGATATGATCAAGGAAGCCTTCCAGATCAACTTCGATCCTGAAGACCTGCAGTTTGAACAGATCGACGAAAGTCAGATGCAGAAGATCGTCATGGACTCCGCCCAGACTGCCGCCGATATGATCGCCAACACACCGGACAAGACCATGTTGACAGGGATATTTACTCTGGTCAATGATTCCCTCCTGCAGCAGAAAGTGAAGGAATATGACCTGAACAACGTGGTCGAAGAAGTGATCGGAGAAGGCGAAGAAGCCCTCATCGTAAAAAAACTCGTCCTCGACGAAGAAAAGCTGAAGACGGTAAGAGACTCCATCGACTCCAAGACCTACAAGGAATTTGCCAAACAGCTGCTCGCAAACTCGCAAGAGCTCCTGTCTCAGATGCCCGATGTGGATGTTTCCGCTATTATGGATATGATCACAACGGATCAGTACGATTCGCTGAGTGAAGGCGTCCGGGCGATGTTTGATTCCTATTACGATGCGATCAGGCAGGTCGCAGAAGAAGACAAGGTCACCTACGAGATCAGTGAAGACGGGCAGGATACGATCTATGCGGGAGTCCTTTCCGCAAACACCCTGTTTACAGCTCAACTCACAAACCAGACCGCACTGACCAACACTGCCAACGTCATCTCACAGATGATCAATGACTTTACGGTCATGATGATCGCCGGACAGATCGGAAGTGCGACTGCACGGATGCTGAAGCCGATGATGGACTCCTTCTCTTCGCTTGAAAACATCTTCTCAGAAGACATGTTCACCTTCGATACCGACAAGTTCGCGAAAGCCTTCAACTTCGATATGGACCAGGAAGAACTCTCCCGTCTGATGGAAACGATGATGTCTTCCGCAGAAGAAAAGACCTCTTCGACCAATCTGATCAGCCTTGGCTATCAGGATGTCGACGATCCCACATCTATCAGTTTCTATTTCAGGGACTTTGACGGAAAAGAAAACTTCCTTTCTTTCCTGGACAGCTACAATGACAGTGTCGACGAAGACACGAAGATCCACTATACGGACATCACCGGTATCCTGATGTCGTCAGTCAAAACGATCGTTGACGTCGTGACCTATGTCCTTGTGGCCTTTGTTTCCATCTCCCTGGTCGTATCCTCGATCATGATCGCCGTCATCACTTTGATCTCTGTTTTGGAACGCACCAAAGAGATCGGTATCCTCAGAGCCATGGGAGCATCCAAACACAATGTCTCTTCCATTTTCTCGGCTGAGACCTTCATCATCGGACTGCTGTCGGGACTGCTCGGTGTCGGTGTCACCTATGCGGCGATCCCGATCATCAACACAGTCATACACAACGTCACAAACAACTACGACGTCAATGCGGTGCTGCCTAAAGAAGCCGCACTGGCATTGGTGCTGATCTCGATCTTCTTGACCATCGTGGCTGGCTTCATCCCCTCGAAGAAAGCTGCCCGACAAGACCCGGTCATCGCACTTCGTACAGAGTGAACCTCCCATAAGCTAAAGACTTATGGGCTTCTTAAGAAGTTTGCTTTTACGTTTCCACCTGATATAGATCAGGTAAGCCTTAT
>CADBND010000003.1 GCA_902795875.1 uncultured Erysipelotrichaceae bacterium | reverse complement strand
GATAGTAGGAAGATCGTTTCCAGCCGGAGCGGAAATAACGACTTTCTTAGCACCTGCATCGATATGAGCCTGTGCTTTTGCCTTGGAAGTATAGAAACCTGTGCACTCTAATACGACATCGACATTCAACTCACCCCAAGGTAAATCTGCAGCGTTCGGTTTCGCATAGATCGTGATCTCTTTGCCATCGACAGTGATGGAACCAGGAACCTTTACAGTCTTGCCATCTTCTTCGAATTCAGGCTCTTTGGAAGAAACTGTGTGAAGGTTTTCACCGATTCTACCACAGTAGCCGCCCTGAGCAGAGTCATACTTCAATAAATTTGCCAACATCTTCGGGCTTGTTAAATCGTTGATCGCAACAACTTCGTAGCCCTCGGCACCGAACATCTGACGGAAAGCTAATCTACCGATACGTCCGAAGCCATTAATTGCAACTTTTACTGCCATAATTAAATTTTTCCTCCTGTTTTATGACTACATATATATTATAAGGTTTTTCCGTTAAAAATGAATACGAATCGCACAAAATGCGGGACAAAAAAAGAGGGTACTCAAGTACCCTCTTCTGTTCATAAAAACTATTTTACAGTGATGGAAGTGATATGGACCTGCGGGCCTTCATACCAGTATAAGAAACCTTCCATATCTACAGTCTGGCCAACTTCAAGAGCTTCGGCAGCTTCATAAGCTTCTGAACCGTTGTAGCAGAGATAAGACTCTACGACGAACGAATACTCTAAGCCATCTTTTTCGACCTTGACATAGACATCATCGCCTTCCGTGCCGGAACCATCCCAACCATAAGAGAATGCATCACCGTTATCATTGTAGGCAACGACAGTCATGTCAGTGAGTTTGACCTTCTTGTTCATATGGTCAGCAGGATCAGTAGGAAGTGCCGATGTGATATCGATCGGTTCTGCAAGCCACTTGTCACCATCATCAACGACCGTTACTGTTGCATCGACCAGTTCGACTTCACCGGACCATTCAGACTTCGTACCGGTAACACGTACCTTCATGCCGTTTGCAAGACCGCACCATCCATCCGTGAAATCAGTGGAATCAACAAGTTTCGCGTAATCTTCTTCTGAGATCTGACCGCCATAAACGAAGTAAGCGCCATCCTTATCCTGCAGATAAAGAGTTGCACCATTGTAATAAGACTGGGCAGCCTGAACATAAGCTTCGACCGTTACGACTGCGGAGCCGTCTGTCGGAAGAGCGGCATATTCTTCGTAAGTCGCGACAGTTTCACCCTCGGCAGGTGCCGGTTCCGGTGTAGGTTCCGGTTCCGGTGCAGGTGCCGGTTCTTCCTTCTTGGCACAAGCAGCCAGAGAAAGAACGACCAGCAGACTTAACAATACAGTAAGTAATTTTTTCATTTTCTCTCCTTTTTCTCAGGTCTCCCCGAGAACAACATTATGATATCACAACAGACACTCACGAAAACCATATCCGCTCTATTTTTTCTTTAAGATATTGGTCTTCAGATAATAGATAGCGATCCCTGCCCATGTGATACCAAGCGTTCCAAGCAATATCCTGGATCCTTCCGGAAGCGGACCCAGGTCTTTTTTTCCAGCCACACCGGAGCTTTGATCAAGATGGTACAGGGAAGAAGTATCGGAATACAGCTTTTCGATGAACGCATCATCGATCTTCTCTTTCCTTCTCACTGCCTTGCAGGTGCTTTCGATCAGATTTCCTGCCGCATCGCGCAAGGAAGCCGAACCGTTGAAGACCGGAGTCACAAAGGTGTTTTCCGTATTCTCAATCAGCAGTTTTGCGGCATCGATCTTGACATAATAATGTTCATTATCGTCTTCTCCACCTTTTGAAATATAATCCCGATAGGCATCGCTTTCCTGTGCCTTATAGGTAACGGGAACGTAGCCTTCCGTCTTGCCATAGCCGATCTGAACATCATTGCTGACAAGATATTGTCCAAACAGCCAGGAAGCCAGCACTTCCTGAGGATCTTCCTTATTGAAGATACATAAGGAGGGACCCTGGGAGATCATGTGCGGATCGCTTATGTCGTATTGTGGGATCGGTCTGACGATCGTCTCAAAACGTACGATCTTGTCTTCCGGAATATCCAAGAGTGGCGCATCACAGCCCATCCAGGTCGCACCCGCCGTTGAATCGATCGCAAAGATACACTGTCCGGCATTGAGGAAATTGGCTGGATAGGAAGAGATCTTGAATGTTGAGAACGACCCAGTTGCGGCATGCTTCGCGATCTCAAACAGGATCTGTTTGGTCGTATCAGAGAAGACACCGATCTTGCCCGTTTCATCGGAATAAGGTGCGTCGAGCTGTTTCAGCATCGAGATCATCATATTATCGGTGGATTTATATATGAAGGGGATCAGAACTTTCTGGCCATTGATCAGATAATTTCCTTCTTCGTCCTTGGCCATGGCTGCCTCGGATATCTCAAAGATCTCATCCCAGGTATAGATATCCTTGATCGGATAACCGAGCTTCTCGACATAGGTCTTATTGATATAGAGGACTTCGGAAGAACGCATGAACGGGATGGCGTAATAGGAGCCATTGATCTTACATTCATCCAGAAATTCCTTTACGATCTCATCCTTCTTTGGTGAATCAAACGCCACCTCGCTGCCTCCGAAGCCGTATCTTTCATCTTCCATCAGTTCATCGAGCTTCACGACTGTATCCTTTCCGGTCAGATAGGTCGCGATATGATCGGGGTAAGTGATGCAGACATTGGGCGTCGTATCCGTCGAGATGTTGGTGATAACGTCGTTGTAGATGCGGGAATAATCCGTATACAGTTTCAGATTGACCGTGATATTGGGATAGATCTCTTCAAAATCCGCGATCGCTTTCTTGTAAACATTGACCTGATTGATGTTGGTATCGTTCTTCGCCCAGAAGGTGATCTCAAAATCCCTGCTGTGGTCGAATTCTTCCGGGATCGCAAAGTTTCTCTCTTCCTTCGAACCGTGGCATCCCCACAGGCTCAGACAAGCCAATAAGACAAGGGACAGAATGAAAACCTTTCTCATCCTTTGGTACCTCCTCTTGAAACGCCTTCCATGATCTTTCTGTGGAAGATCAGAAAGATGACGATCAGCGGCACCGAGATCACAACGACAGCCGCCATCATGGCCGGGATATTCTCTCTTCCGAATCCCGATTCCCTTATCGTCTGAATACCGTTGGACACTAAGAAATAGTTTTCATCATCGGTCACAAGCCTTGGCCATACATATGCGTTCCAGCATTCGATGACCTTCAGTATGAAAATGGTGACGATCGTCGGCGAACAAATCGGGATCATGACCTTCCAGAGATACTTGAAATCGGAGGTTCCATCGACCTTGGCAGCCTTAAAGAGTTCCTCCGGGATCTG
>CADBND010000002.1 GCA_902795875.1 uncultured Erysipelotrichaceae bacterium | reverse complement strand
TGACGTGATCAAGGATGAAGATATCCCGCGCATCGAAAAAGAGATGAAGAAGATCGCCAAAGACGGAAAGAGGATCGTTCGGAGAGAACTCAGCAGGGAAGAGGCACTGGAAATGTTCAAAAACGACGAATACAAGATCGATCTCATCAACAATATGGATGATTCGACAGTGATAAGCTGTTATACGCAAGGAGATTTTACTGATCTTTGTCGTGGCCCGCATGTTGAATCAGTCAAGGAGATCAAGTATTTTAAACTCCTGAAATATTCCGGTGCTTATTGGAAAAACGATGCAAAAAACAAGATGCTGCAAAGGATCTATGGTGTCGCATTCTATTCACAGGAAGAATTGGATGCCTGTCTGCAGGAGATTGAAGAAGCCAAGCAGAGAGACCACAGAAAGATCGGCAAGGAACAGGAACTGTTCATGAATCATGTCCTGGTCGGTGCCGGAATGCCTATGTGGCTTCCAAATGGTGCGATCATCCGCAAACAGCTGGAAAACTACATCTATGAAAAGGAACAGAAACTCGGATACGAACATGTCTATACACCATGTGTCGGTACCGTCGATCTGTATAAGACTTCCGGCCACTGGGATCATTATAAAGACAATATGTTCCCGATGATGAAAGTGGACAATGAGGAATTCGTATTAAGACCGATGAACTGTCCGCATCATATGCTGATATACAAAAACAAACTTCATTCCTACCGTGATCTTCCGGTCAGGATCGGTGAATTTGCGACGGATTTCCGCTATGAGGCAAGCGGCGCGGTCAAAGGACTTGAACGAGTCAGATGCATGTGCCAGAACGACGCCCATTTGTTCGTACGTCCCGATCAGATCGCTGAAGAATTCAAGAAGGTCGTTACGCTGATCCTGGATGTATACCGCGATTTTGGTATCAAAAACTATAAATTCAGATTGTCTTTGAGAGATCCGGAAGACAAAGAAAAGTACTTTGACGATGACGATATGTGGAACGAAGCCGAAGCGAAACTTCGTGAAGTATTGAATTCCCTTGGTGTCAAGTATTTCGAAGCAGTCGGTGAAGCAGCATTCTATGGACCGAAACTCGATGTTGAAGTTAAACCGGCTATCGGTCCGGAGATCACGCTTTCGACTTGCCAGCTGGATTTCCTTCTTCCAAGAAGATTCGAACTTACTTATGTCGATTCAGATGGCGAAAAGAAGACACCTGTCGTCTTACACAGAGCTATTTTCGGTACCTTCGACCGCTTTACGGCTTATCTGATCGAAGAAACGAAAGGTGCTTTCCCGGTATGGCTTTCTCCAAAACAGGCTGTCGTGATTCCTGTACATTTTGAAAAACAGGCTGATTATGCTTATGAAGTCTGTGAAAAACTCAAAGAAGCCGGAGTCCGTGTCCATGTTGATGGAAGGAACGAAAAACTGGGTTATAAGATCAGAGAAGCGCAGATGAATAAGATCCCTTATCAGATCGTTGTCGGTGATAATGAAGTCGAAAACGGTACGGTCAATATCCGCCGTTATGGCGTTGAAGGATCTGAATCGATGAAGGTGGAAGAATTCGCCAAAAAGATCTGCGATCAGATTGCCAACAGAGAATAAAAAAGATCAGCAGCCGCTGATCTTTTATAATGTTTTGAGTAATGCGTAGAGCTCGTCAAGTGTGAGCTCTTTTACTTCGTCTTCGGTACGTTTCTTAAGTTCTACGATCCCTTCAGAAGCCTTTCTTCCGATCGTGATCCGATAGGGGATACCGATCAGTTCAGCATCATTGAATTTGACGCCCGGTCTTTCATCACGATCATCCAGGATACATTCATAACCTTCGCTCGTAAGTTTTTCATATAAAGCGTTTCCGACATCACACTGTGTCTGATCCTTTGTGGACATGATCAGGATGATGAAACGGTAAGGAGCGATATTATCCGGCCAGATGATGCCTTTATCGTCATGAGACTGTTCGACGATGGCGGCCATCGTTCTGCCAAGTCCGATACCGTAGGAACCCATCCAGACATCCTGCAGTTTGTTGTCGACATCGGCATATTGCAAGCCCATGGCTTTGGAATATTTGGTTCCGAGTTTGAATGTATTTCCGACTTCGATACCTTTGGTGAACAGAAGGGGCCTTCCGCAGTTTGGACACAGATCGCCGGGTTTTGCGTTTACGATATCTCCGACTATGTCATAGGAGATATCTTCGACATTAGCATTGATAAAGTGATATCCTTTTTTGTTTGCACCGCAGCAGAAATTAGCCATATGCAGGATCTCTTCATCAATTACAACTTTGCAGTTTAAGCCGATCGGACCGCAGTAGCCCGGTACGGCATTGGAAGTCGCGATAAGGTCATCATCCGCAAAACCGATCTCAGTGGCATTGAGCAACTTAAGTACTTTTGACTCGTTCAGCTCTCTTTCTCCGTTGATAAAGAAGATCACAAGTTCTCCATCCACGTTCATAAGCAGGGCCTTTACAGTCGATCTCATCGGGATCTGAAGGAATTCCGCGACCTTTTCGATCGATTCGCAATGCGGTGTTTCAACCTCCTGCATCGGAAGATGTTCGACGTTCTCTTCATTCTGAGGTCTTACGACTTTTCCGACTTCCAGATTGGAAGAATAATCGCAACTGTCACAATACACGACTGTGTCTTCACCAAGCGGGGCAATGGCCTGGAATTCTTCAGAAAGAAGTCCGCCCATGACACCGGTATCGGCTTTGACGATGCGATAATTGATACCCATTTCATCGAAGGAACGTTTGTAGGCTTCAAACATCTTCTGATAGGAGACATCAAGTCCTTTTTCATCCGCATCGAAGGAATAAGCGTCTTTCATGACGAATTCCTTGACTCGCACAAGTCCGAATCTGGCACGCGGTTCATCACGGAATTTGGTCTGGAACTGATAGAGATTGAAGGGCATGTTTTTATAGGACTTGATCATGGACTTTGCAGCAAACGCAAAAAGTTCTTCGTGTGTCGGACCAAGCACCATATCTTTATTGGAACGATCTTTCAGTTTGAAAATGGAAGGACCAAAACCCTTCATCCTTCCGGATTCTTCGTAGTATTCGGCAGCGATCAGGGCAGGCATCTTCAATTCCTGAGCACCTGTTTCATTCATATGTTTACGGATGATCGATTCGATCTTGTTCTGGACACGCAAGCCCAGTGGCAACATGATGTAAACTCCGGCTGAAGTCTTTTTGATATAACCGGCTTTTACCAGCAGATTGCCGCTAGGTGAATCTTCGTCCCTTGAATCTTCCCTTAAAGTGAAGAAGAATGAATCTTTCAGTTTCATGTTTTATCTCCTTGTGAACTAGTACATTATAACATCAACGGTATTTATCGAAATTCCTGAAATGCATCTTGGCAACATTATAGAGTTCCTCTTTTCCGAAATGATCGATGATGTAGCGGATATTCCTGTCAATCTCTTCGGTATTGGAAGATCCTCTTTGAAACAGGATGCCGTATTTCTTGTCCATTTTATCCATGTATTCCAGAAAAGCATAACGTGAGATCATCGAGGCTACTGCAACGGCCGGATATTTCTCTTCCGCTTTTGTTTCAAAGATCAGGTCGTGATAGACTCTGTCTTCATCGGCAAGATAGCGATAATAATCATTTTCTAAGCAGAACTGGTCGACATAGGCTGCTTTCGGGATCTTGTATCCCTTATCGATCATATTCAGGTAAGCCTTGTTGTGCATCTTGGCTTTGATCGAATTGAGGTTGTCTTTCTCGTGTACGCGATTGTAGGTCCTGTTGTCGAGTATCAGTAGGGAATGTTTGAACCTTTCTCTGAGTTCCGGTCCGATCTTTCGTATATAATCGTCTTTCAGCTGTTTGGAATCGGTGATATGTTTCTCTTCGATATAAGGAAAGTCTTTTTCTTCTACGATCGCAGCACAGACGACGACCGGTCCGAAGACATCACCGGTCCCGACTTCATCTGATCCGGCCTGAGGGTTCTTTTTATTATCCAGATATGCGGAAGCGTAAAAGAAGGCATCGTTGCCTTGAAAGACGACTTTGCCGCTCTTGTATATCGTTATCGTCAGATCATCTTTCTGAATGAAGGTGTCGACGTATTCATTTTTGTTTTCTTTGATGTAGTCGCGGAAAGTTTCCTTTAATACAGCGATCTTTTTTTCATCAAGTTTAATAGAAAAATTGCTCATACAAATAGTATAAAACAAAAGTTTCATATTATTTTCAATTGCGTTAAAATTTAAATATGGCAATTCCCGAAAACGTATTTCCGTATATAAATATAGCGATCGTAGCGATCTATCTGCTGATGATCTATCTCGGATACAAGAGGGGCTTTCTTTTTGAACTCCTGACTATCCTTTACACCCTGGCATCGCTATTGGTATCCTGGTTCTCAGCTCCTGTTTTCGCATCTTTGTTTCCGCTTTTTGATCTGGGAAAAGTCGATGACAAATACGAGATCCTTTCCAAGATCTATGACATCAACGGATTGCTGAATTCGATCGCATACTTTCTGATCATCTTTCTGATCCTTAAACTGGTCTATTCTTTGCTTTCTCTACTGGTGAAATCTTTGAATAAGATCCCCGTTATTGGCGGTTTCAATCAGCTTCTTGGCGGGATCTTCGGTGTTTTTAATGGAACGATCATCGTTCTTGTGCTTTCTCTTCTTTTATCTCTTCCGGTCGTTTCAAACGGAAAGGCAGTAAAAGAAAAGACCTTTTTAAAATATATCGATACCTGCTCTGATGAAGCTCTTTCCTATATCGTCGATCTTTATTCCGATTCTTCACTGAAAGACGGGATCGACGGAATGGATGTCGATGAGTACAGACAGGAATTCAAAGAATGGCTTTTATCTTTCAATAAACAATGAAATACGATTACGCAAATCTTGATCTCGATCAGATCAAAAGACAGATATCTCAGTTCGCTTCGATCGAAGAAGCGAAGTCTTTTATATTGAATGAGGAAGTCCCGTTCAATCCGTTGCAGATCAGAAAGAATGTATCTTTGACACGGGAAGCGATAAAACTGTTGAAACAGGATCTCAACGTTTCTTTTGACGGCGTATTCAATGTGAACGATCTGCTGATCAAAGCGGATAAAGGAATGGCTTTGGATGGTATCGAAATCAGAAATGTCCTGGTCTTTCACAATCATTGCGCACGCATCAAAAAGATCTTTGACAGACTGGAAGGCGATCTTTCCCTGAAGGACTTTTCTGACTCGATCAATCTCGACCAGAAAGTATTCGACAAGATCGAACGATGTATCGACAATT
>CADBND010000001.1 GCA_902795875.1 uncultured Erysipelotrichaceae bacterium | reverse complement strand
TGAGTACTTCTTCAGCACACGCTTTGTCTGTTGAAATAGCGCTTTTTAAATATAACATACTTATTTCATTTTCGCAAGATGTTTGGTACTATTTATTTGTGAAAATTGCAGGATTCCTTAAGGTCAGTCAGGAACAGTTCGCATCAGACCTCTATGATCTGATGGGCATCCGTGATGACGTTTACGATGATGTGAGGATCCCCGAAAGAGCGACGACAGGGTCTGCCGGATATGATTTCTACAGTCCTGTACAAGTGAGCCTTTCGCCGGGTGAAAGCATTCGTATCCCGACCGGGATACGTTGCCGTATTGAAGACGGATATGTGCTTCAATTGTATCCGCGTTCGTCCTTTGGCTTCAAGTATCAGATGTGCCTGTTGAACACGACGGGTATCATCGATTCGGATTATTTCGGTGCCGATAACGAAGGACACATCATCGTAGGGATAGTGAATCGAGGCAATAAAGTCATGACGATCGCAAAAGGCGAGAGATTCGTTCAGGGGATCTTCGTAAAGTATTATCTTGCCGAAGAAGAAGAAAGAGACAAGATACGTCATGGCGGATTCGGTTCCACCGATTAAGCGCCCATAGCTCCAACGGATAGAGCAGTTGATTCCGATTCAAAAGGTTGGGGGTTCGAATCCCTTTGGGCGCGCCACTAAAAACGAAGTCTGGAAACAGACTTTTTGTTTGCGATATATCAGATATTCACTTATCATTTAAAAAGAGGAAAGAATATGACAACAAGGATCGTTTTAGGTGTATCGATGGTCATACTTCTGTGTGTGATCTCTCAGAAATTCTCTTATAAGCTGGGCGTTCCGGCCTTGATCTTCTTCATGTTTGTGGGGATGTTATTTGGTACGGACGGTCTGATGAAGATCGAATACGAAGACTTTTCTTCAGCGGAAACGATCTGCTCGATCGCTCTGATCTTCATTATGTTTGAAGGCGGCTTCAATACGAGCTGGAAATCAGCGAGAAAGATCATCGGAAAAGCAGTCGCCTTATCGACTGTCGGTGTCTTATTGACGGCGATCATCACTACTGCATGTCTGCATTTTTTCCTGCATCTTTCCCTTGCTGAAGCATTTCTTGTTTCTTCGGTATTGGCTTCGACAGATGCCGCCAGTGTCTTCTCAATCCTTAAAAGTAACAACTTGGATCTGAAAGAGAACACTTCTCCGATCCTGGAAGTCGAATCCGGAAGCAACGATCCAATGGCCTATCTGCTTACGGTAACGGCTATCGGGATCATGAAGACTGGACAGGCCGGCAATGTTGTTGTTTCGATCATCATTCAGCTGCTTGTCGGTTTCCTTGCGGGAAACCTGTTCGCCAAACTTGCGAAATATATCCTTTCTCTTAAAAATATCGTGGCAGATGGACTGGATACGATCTTCATCGTTTCAATGACGATGTTATGTTATGCGGTGACGGATATGCTTAGGGGAAATGCCTATTTAAGCGTATATCTGCTTGGCTTGTATCTGGGCAACACGCATATCAATGCCAAGCGGGCGATCATCGCATTCTTTTCAGATCTGACTTCACTTCTTCAGATGCTGATATTCTTTATCATCGGCTTATTGTCGACACCTTCCGGCATTCCTGCAAGCATTCCGATGGCTGTCGGGGTCATCCTCATCCTGACTTTTGTTTCCAGGCCTTTGATGAGTGTGATCCTGCTGATGCCGATGAAGTGTTCTTTCCGGCAGTGCATGCTGATATCCTGGGCGGGTTTGAGAGGTGCTTCTTCGATCGTATTTGCGATCACTGCCGTTTCTTCCGGTATTCATCTGAGCATGGATCTTTTCCATGTCGTATTCCTGGTCTCCCTGTTCTCGATCGCGATACAGGGTGCGCTTTTGCCGGTCGTTTCCAAGAAACTCGATATGATCGACGAACAGCCCAATGTCTTTAAGACTTTCAATGATTACGATCTGGAAGTGGATTTCCAGTTCACGAAACTTCATATAGGAAAAGATTCTGCCTGGGCGGGAAAGAAGATCAAAGAGATAAAGATGCCTTTCGGTTCGCAGGCCGTTATGATCAAAAGAGATGGCAAGTCGATCGCTGCCAGAGGCCGGAATGTGATCATGGAAGGGGATGATCTGATCATGAATATTCCTGCCTATACGCCTTCCGATAAGGAGAGGGTCACAGAGATCACTATCGGTAAGGAAAGTGAATGGGCAAACAAAAAGGTCGAAGAACTCGGTATTCCGGAGAATCAGCTGATCATTCAGTTACAAAGAGATGATCAGAAGATCATCCCCAATGGAGACACACTGATCAAACCGGATGATGTCTTATTGATATATCAGGGAGAATGATGCATCTACCGATTATTCATTTGCGGTAAATGCTTTATGTTATAATTGTTAATTGTATAAAAAGGAGGAAATATGGCTGACTATAATATCAATCTGGCTTTACAGAATATCTGGTCGGTATTCAGGATCGTAATAGATATAGCCATAATGTGGTTCCTGTTTTATTATGCGATCAAGGCGATCAGGAACAACTCCCGTACCATTCAGATCTTCAAAGGCATCATAGCGGTCGTGGCAGTCAACGGTCTGGCAAAGCTGCTTGGCCTTTCGACTTTGACCTATTTTACGGATATCTTTATCAACTGGGGACTTCTGGCTTGTATCATCATCTTCCAGCCTGAGATTAGAGGACTTCTGGAAAAGATCGGCAAGACCAATGCGTTCTCCAGGATCAACACCTTATTGGCGAATGAAAAGGAACATCTGGTCGAACAACTCTATGAAGCAACGATCACTCTCTCGCAGCAGAAAGTCGGTGCATTGATCTCGATCGAACAGTCACAATCCATGCAGGATTACATCAAGACCGGTATTCCTGTAAATGCGGAAGTCACGAAGGAACTGCTTTGTTCCATATTCATGACGACGACTCCTTTACATGACGGTGCGGTCATCATACAGGGCGACAGAGTGGCATGTGCGAGTGCGTATTTCCCGCCTACGAATGTCAATCTCTCTTCCCGCTATGGCGCCAGACACAGAGCGGCTTTGGGTATTGCCGAAGTCTCCGATTGTCTGACGATTGTCGTTTCGGAAGAGACTTCTGCGATCTCTATCGCTGAAAACGGAAGGATTTTCTCGGTCGATGATAAACAGCTCAAGGATTATCTCAGAAGAGTTATCCTGAATGATACGACGACGATCGAAAAGGACAGCCGCAGAAGAAGTTCTCTGCTGATGGAAGATGACATCACCGTTGAGATCCGGGATGATGGAAAACGCCGTGGTCTTTTCAGCCGGAATAATGACGAAGCAGAATCGAATGAACCGGATATGAAGGTGCCTTTCAACAACCGTTTCAAGAAAGAACGCAAACAGAACCGGGAATACGGTTCCATAGAGTCCAATGAAACGGTAGAGATAGAAAACAATCTGGATAAGGAGGCAAATGATGAGTCAGCTGAATAACTCCGAAAAGAAACTGGAAACAGCTAAAAAGATCGCTTCCAAAGGAAATACAAGAGGCCAGTACGAGACGATCGAAGAAAACATTCTGAAGTTTTTCCGATGGATCTCTTCTTTGATCGACAGAGTCTTCTTCTCTACGAGATATCTTGGCATATTCGCTTTGCTTCTGGCATGTCTGGCTTACTTCGTTGCTACTTATGACAGTTCAGGCAATGTACTTTCTTCTTCTAAGGTACTTTCCAATGTGGCGATCAATGCCCGTTATAATGCTGAAACATTTGAATTGAGCGGACTTCCCTCTGCCTGTGAGATCGTGATAACCGGTGAAGCAGCAAGCGTCAATAACGCTGCTAGCAAGAAGGGCTATTGTCAGATCGATCTGGAAGGATACACTGAAGGAAGCCATACCATCAAGATGAATGCAGTAGGCTATGGAGATAACGTCTCCACGATCGTTTCACCGAGTGAAGTGACGATCACATTAAAGAAGAAGACGACAAGACAGTTTGATCTTTCTTACGACTTCATCAATCAGAATCAGATGGATTCCC
The DNA here is from genome assembly GCA_902795875.1 of uncultured Erysipelotrichaceae bacterium. Lineage (GTDB taxonomy): Bacteria > Bacillota_I > Bacilli_A > Erysipelotrichales > Erysipelotrichaceae > Colivicinus. The sequence goes on along the minus strand of CADBND010000001.1, from coordinate 414 downwards.
GTTACATATTAGGTGAACCAACGTTTGCGCAGGGAACCAAGATCAATATCCGTGCTTCACAGGATACCTTGAATTCCATTGCATTGGTCAAAGCATTGATCGATGTCAGCGGACAGACTACTGATTTCGAGGTCGATGCACCTTTGATCGCATACGACAGGAATGGCCAGGCAGTCAATGCGGAGATCGTTCCAAGTTCGATCACGGCTTCCGTGAGGGTCTCTTCGCCGAGTGCGGAAGTTCCGATCCGTCTGAATCCGATCGGACAGGTCCCGGTAGGTCTGGCGATCGACACCGCTTCGATCATTGACCACCAGTCCACCAGGATATATGCACCGGAAAGTGTCCTGAACGGGATCAGCGAAGTGTATGTCAACTTCGATATGTCTACGGTCACTGAGAATGTCGATAAGG